>JAAYEH010000108.1 GCA_012728855.1 Rhodopirellula sp.
AAGCGGTCGCTCCATTCTCGCAGCTTGGCGGGATCGGATCTGCGTGCCATGGTCTAGCTCCTTTCTGTAGGGGTTCTGGAAAACCCTCAGAATAAGCCAGACGTCAACAATGGTTCTGATGCACGCTTGCACCTCAGTTGCGATCAAACTCCCCTTTTGTTGGGTATCCCAGCTTGTGCGCCACCAGGGTAAGCCCTCCCCAGTAGTTCTGCAAGGTGCTAGAACAATCACTTCCCGCCAACCCATACTTGCCTTCAGCAATATCGCTATACGAAGGAAAGTGGCCCAGCTTTTCACAGATGGGCAAGAAGTCTTGTTGAACATGCTCCCACTTCCTATAATAGCCACTTCGTAAACGTGTTGGCTTGACATTCATACGTTCTCGAACTCTCACTAGCCCACCGTAATACTCGTCGATTGCGTATATGAGGGCGTTTTCGCTATGCCGCATTAGATCATCACGTGTCGGAAATCGCCCAAGTTCACTGATGATCTGCCGCAATCGTTGTTCAACGTTGTTCCATGTACTCCAGAAAGTCGCCCGGCGCTGCTTGTGATATTCTCGTTTCGTAGGATAGCCCAGCTTGTTCGCAATTGCCGATATGCTTCCCCAGTATTTATAGAGGCTGGACGAACAATCGATTAAGCCGTGTTCGTGTGCACGAATCTCTTTGGCCGATGGAAAGTATCCAAGCTTTTTGCATACCGGGATGAATATCTTCTCGATATTCTCCCACTTTGCGAAGTAGCCAGGCGATTCCTGTGTAACCTCGTATCCCATTCGCCGTTTCGCTTCCGGAAATCCCCCGTGAAACTTCATTATGTAGTGCGCGACACAGCTTTTGCCTCGTTTCTCTAGTTCCTTTGCTGTCGGAAACCGCCCGAGTCCTTTCGTCACTTCTCGAAGAAGCGTTTCAACGTTTTCCCAGGCCGACCACCAAGATACCGGACGCATCGCGTTTTCGATATCCACCTGCTGGTCGGAGTTCCCATGGCCCGCGACAAGCCTTTGCAGCTTCTGGAAAATAGTAGCCGGATCGTCGAAATCTGTCTTGTAAATGACGATCACCGGAATGTTGAGCCTTGAGTAAAGGTCCAGCTTGAGTTGAAGGTTCCGGTAGTAAGCTTTCGAGTGAAGTCGCCCGCTTCTATCGAATCCCGCTACTTCTATATAGGTGTCCGCAACCTTGAAATCAGCGCGCCTTCTGTCGTTGTCCCGAATTGATGGGTGTACTGCGTGCGGAACACCGTAGTAGTACAGAAGATTATCGACGGCGAATTCGTAGTAGCTTAGCACGAAATGGCCGTCATCAGCTTCGTAAGCCGATCCGATCCTGTATCCGAGGCGCTTTGCGACCTGTTTTGCACCACCGTGGTATTGCAGCGCCGACCTCAAAGCCTGCGCCCCCGTCTCCAGCAGGTATTTATCCGGAGGAAAGAAGCCCAGTTCCTCGCAAAGTGGACGCAATTCCGACTGCAAGTTCTGCCAATTCTTCCACCAGCCTTGCGGCCTTTTGTTTGATGGAAATCCGCACCGTTCACGAAAACATCGATATCCGCCAAAATGGGAGTTAATGGCAGCTACGAGATCATCGGGCAAACCATCTCGCGAGGGCACAACTCCGCCACTGTCGTTGACGATGCGCGAGAACGCTTTCTTTGCGTAATCGAACGACCTGAACGGGTTTCGTTGATCCCACCAGCACTTGTGGCAGATGTCTTTCCCGTCATTGTCTCGTCGCCGTTTCAGAACCCATGCGAATAGCACGCGACCATCCTTGCCATACACCGATTGACACACGTCGCAACGGACGACTACGTAGTCGAGGGTACGATAACGGTACTTGGCTTGCGAACAGTTCGCCGTCTGCGGTGACACTCCAAGCAACCTTCTTGTTTCCAGCTCGTCGATCACAACCTGTTGCCTCCAAAATGTCGGCCAGAAAACTCGGTCTTATTGCATGATCTGTCGTAAGTTGTTCTTTCGTAGGTGACTTTCTCCGGTTCGATTTGGGAATCCTACCGCACTGTGTCGCGGAACGTCAACATCGCACGCCCACCGAGGGAGAGTGGCGACTGTACGGGCACGGGCAGAAAGTGCCCGAACGCCCACCATGCCCGTAGACGGACGCATCCGCCGCATGGCCCAAACATCAGCTGGAGGTAGGGTCGAGTCTTGACATTTAACTGTTGAGGCAAGGCGTGAGATGAGAAGTTAAATGTCAAGACGAGCCCCCAACTCTTCGAGGTTCCGCTGCGCAGCACTTGGCCGCGGATATGATTTCCCGTCCGCGTATCGGGCAAGGCCTCGGTCAGTTTGATAATCCGAACAGCGAACTCAATCAGTCGTTCCTCAAGATCAAATGTATTTCCCTTCAACATTCTGCGGTTCCCTGTCCAACACTTTGCCATTCACCGTCTCGACGCCTCCGCCGGCTTCTTAAACCGCACAGTCGGGCGGGACCAACTGAATATCGATGCCGCCCGAAACCAGCAGCGACGAACCGGTGATATTTCCGGCCTTGGAGGAGGCGAGAAACGCCGCCGCCTCGCCGATGTCGTTCGGGCTGGATTCCTTGCCCAGGGGAATGTTTTTCCAGCGCCGCTGTTTGATCTCTTCCGGAAGCGTGTCCCAGCGCTCCGTGTAGATGTATCCGGGCACGACGCAATTGACCCGGATGTGGTGCTCGGCCAGTTCCACGGCGATCGCCCGGGTCAGGCTTTCCACGCCGCCTTTCGAGGCGATGTAGGCGGCGCGGTCGCCCAGGGCGCGGTCCGCCGTGTTGGAGCCGATGTTGACGATGGCTCCTCCGCCGCGGGCGACCATTTGCCTGGCGGCATACTGGGCACAGAGGGCGTAGCCGCGGAGATTGACGGCCAGCACCTCGTCGAAGAAGGCGATCGGCATCTCCAGGAAGCGGTGGCCGAGGCCGAGGTGACAGGCGTTGTTCACGAGCACGTCCAACCCGCCCGCCTGCTGCTCGATCAACGCAAACGACCGTGCCACGTCTTCTTCGGAAGCAACGTCGGCCGCGGCTGCCAGATATCGCTCGCCGTCGGCGCTGGTGTTGCGATTGAGAGTCTCGACCACTTGCGCGACGCGCTCCGCCGATTGCCCGTTGATGAAAACGGTCGCGCCGTAGCTCCCGAATACCTTGGCGATGCCCAATCCGGTGTTGCGGGCCGAACCGGTTACCAGAACATTTTTCCCTTGGAACATGGTCTTTTGTCCTCTCCTGCGGATTACGCTGGTTTCTCGCTCTTCTGCAATCGTCAGAAATACGGTTCGGCCTCGGGTGGGCGGATGTCGGTCAGGTCGCCGCGGTAGTGTCGCAGCTCACGAGGTTCGTAAGGGTGGTCGGCAAAGGCCTCCTCGTTCAGTTCCACCCCTAACCCGGGACGATCGGGAATCTCGAAGTACCCATCCCGAAAGATCAGGCTCTCGGTCGTAAGATCCTTTCGCCACGGGATGTCGGTGGCCATGGTCTCCAGCAAGCAAAAGTTGGGCGTGCAGGCGGCCAATTGCAGGGTCGCGGCGTTGGCGATCGGGCCGCTGGGGTTGTGTGGCGCGAAGGGCAGTTGGTACGCCTCCGCCATCGCCGCGATCTTCTTGCACTCGCCCAGCCCACCCGCGTGGGACACATCCGGTTGAATCATGTCGGCGGCGCGCCGCTCGAACAGTTCGCGAAACTGGCTGCGATGATAAAGTCGTTCGCCGGCAGCGATGCTGATCCGCGACCTGGCTCGCACGTCGGCCAGTGCGTCGAGGTTGTCCGGCGGGACCGGCTCCTCGAAGAACAAAGGCCGAAACGGCTCCAACTCGCGCGCGATCGTGCAGGCCGTCGGCACGTTGAACCGGCCGTGCCCTTCGATCAACAGATCCACCGCGTTGCCCACGGCGTCGCGGACGGCGCCGACGACGGCCAGAGCGCCATCAAGCTCTTTCATAGAAAGATTCATGTAGGCGCTGCCGAACGGATCCCACTTCAGTGCCAGGAACCCGCGGGCGGCAGCCGCTTTCGCTTTCTCGGCAAACGCTTCCGGCGTTTTGGCGCCGGCAAACCACGCGTTGGCGTAGGCCTTCACGCGGTCGTTGCACTTGCCGCCCAGCAGGCGATACACCGGCACCCCCAACTCCCTGGCGGAAATATCCCACAACGCCATCTCCACGGCGCTCAGTGCCGACATCAGCACCGGCCCGATCCGCCAATAGGAATCGCGGTACATCGTATGGAAATGTCGCTCGATTTCGCAGGGATCCTTGCCGAGCAGATAGCCCTTCAGTTCCAGGACGGCGGCTTCAACCGCTTTCTCCTTCATCTCCAACGTCGCTTCACCCACTCCCGAAATGCCTTCGTTCGTGTCCACCTTGACGAAGACCCAATTCGTCCGGTAGCAGTGAACCACGTACGTCTTCAGGTCGGTGATCTTCATAGGGTAGGTTCCTCGATGATGCGATCTCTCTTGAAAAACACGAGCAATCCGAGCCCGACGGACAGGCCGCCGATCACGTAGGCCAGAGAATAACCGGCGAAAACCGAAGACATGCTGAAACCGCGATCGCACAAGAATCCCATCAACCACGGAGCGACTGCACCGAGCAAAAACGCCATCATTACCATGGCCCCCACGGCCGAGGAGCGGTACTTCGGTTCGACGACTTCGAACAGCGAGGCGTGCGTATTCGATTCATAGAGGCCGCGGAAGAGGCCGAACACAGCCATGCCGGCACAGGCGGCCCACACGGAGGCTCCCCGGCTCATGAAGACAATCGCCATCGCGCCGAGAAACATGGTGATCGTCTGAATCCTCAGCCTCCCGCCGACAACCTTCCGAGCAAGGGCGTCCGACAAGGGGCCGCCGATCAACACTCCCACCAGTGCCGCAACATGATGGAAAAACATCGCGTAGGTGCCGGCGTACATTTCGGACAAGCCGAATTTCTCCTCCAGAAATGCCGGCGCGAAAACCACATAGGCATTGTTGACGAATACCACCGCGGTGAACCCAGTCGCCAATAGTAGCGCCGTCGGCGTACGAAAGATCAGCGACAACGACCACAGCGGGTTCTCCCACTTCGGCCGGGCCGCCGGCTGGCTTTCGTCTCCACGTTCCACGAAGTCCCGCTCGTCTTTGAGGCGGAACACGAAGACCAACCCGATCAGAACGCCCGCTCCGCCATAGACGTAGAAGACCGACCGCCATCCCCACTGCTTCGCAACGAAGCCGCCGATGAGGCCGCTGGTCATCACGCCGATGTAGAGAGCCGCCTGGTGGACCGACATGGCCAGCGCCCGTGTCCTGTGGTGAAACCTCGCCAACAGGGCATAGGCCGGCGGCGCGTAGAAGGATTCGCTGCCGCCGGTGGCCACGCTCCGGAGCATGGCCAAGCTAACGAAACCGCTGCTCAGCCCCGTGAGCGCCGTGGTCGAACTCCAAAAGAGCAGCGCACCGGTAACCATTGCCTTCTTCCGGAGCATGTCGCCAAGATAGCCGGCGATCGGAGTCATGACGGCGATCGTCCAGAAAAGGATGGCGCCAACCAGCCCGATCTCGGTCTTGCCGAGGTGCAGATCCGCCTGGATCTCCGTGGCCACCACGCCGAAAATGGCACGATCGCCCTGATGAAAGAAAAACGCCAGGCATAGCAGGCCAAGCAGTTCCCATTTATACTTGCGGTGATCGACCGTGGGTTGCACCGGCGGCGTATCTTCCGTCATCGCGTGATCCTTACTCCGTCGCGGCCTTGATGGACTGGCCCGGCTGGGCCGGGTGACCGACGCGGGGCGACAGCGACGGCAAGTCATCGCTGAATCCCATCAGCGCGCCCGATCCCAAACAGTCTAGGGTCTGGGAAGCCGGTTCCGCAATGACTTGTCACGACATTTGTCTGAAATACTTGGCGTGCTTCAAAAACGGGGAACGAACGGACTTTCTGGAAATAGGAGGAAGAAACATGAATCGCTGGCAGATCACGGCGGCGGTGTGTCTGATTGCTTCGTCGCTGCCGGCAGCGACCGTGGTCGAGTCGGAGCGGACGCTGCCGCTTGTGCAGGATGTGGACGTGGTGGTGTGCGGCGGCTCGTGCGCGGCGGTGGCTGCGGCGGAGGCGGCGGCCGGGGCCGGCGCGAAGGTCTTCCTGGCGACTTCCTACGGGGCTCTGGGCGAAGACGTCGCGGGCACGCTCCGCCTCTGGGCCGACGAGGGCGAGGTGCCGTCATCGGAACTGATGCGGGCGATGTTCAGCGGCGCTGCGACGGCGCAAGGCAAAGTCTACTCGACACCGCTTGCCGTCAAGCAGGCGCTGGATCGGGCGCTGCTTCAGGCAGGCGTGACGTTCCTGACCGGCTCGTACGTGACGGACGTGCTCACGGACGGCAAGGGACAGATCGCCGGCGTGATGATGGCCAACCGCAGCGGCCGGCAGGCGGTTCGTGCCAAAGTGGTCATTGACGCGACCGATCGGGCGGCGCTGGCGCGAGCGGCAGGCGCTCAAGTGGCGCCCTTTCCGGCGGGCGAGTATTTGGTTTCCCGCGTGACGGTGGGCGACAAGGCTCCGGTTTGCGGCGGCACGGTGGTGAGGCACGAGGGGTGGAATCCCGGCAAACAGGTCTTCCAACTCTCGGGCAAGACCAAGATCACCCCGGCGCTCTTCGAATGCACCATCAAGGTGCCGTTTGCAGACGGCTCGCCGCAGTCGTTCGCCGAAGCGGAGAACATCGCCCGTGACCGAACCTTCACGGAGCTGCAGTTGGATGCGGCGGACCGTCTGTTTTTCATCCCGCCGGACCATATACGGGCGGTGAAGCGCGGGGAGGGAACTTGGGCGGGCGCGGCTGCGTTGGATCTTGGCTCGCTACAGCCTGCGAAGACGTCTTATCTTTACGTGCTCGGGGCGATGGCGGACATCCCGCGCGAAGCGGCCGCGGAACTCGTCAAGCCCGCGGCGGCGATTCAGGTCGGCCGAAGACTCGGGCGGCAGGCGGCGGAGGAAGCGGATCGCCGCGAGGAGATGGTCGGCGTGCGTTTGCGAGGTGCGGCCGTTGGCACGGCGGTGGATGTCCGCGAGGTGCAAGGCAATCTGACAAAACCCTACGCGCCGCTTTCAGAATCATTGGCGTGCGATGCAAGGCCGCTGCCGGTGCTGGCCCAGACCGATTTGATTGTTGCCGGCGGCGGCACGACCGGAGGGCCTGCGGCGGTGGCCGCAGTGCGCAGCGGAATCAAGACTCTCGTGGTCGAACAGCTCTGCGAGCTGGGTGGTGTGCAGACGGCCGGAATGATCACTGGCTACTACTATGGCAACCAGCGCGGATTCACGACGGTCATCGACGAGGAGGTCAAAGCGACCGGCCGTTACCGGTCGCAAGCGAAGGCGGAGTGGTATCGCAGGGCGGTCCGCCAAGGCGGCGGCGAAGTGTGGTTCGGCTCCATGGTCGTCGGCGCGGTCGTGGAAGGGAAAAGGTTGCGTGGGCTGGTGGTGGCAACTCCGGACGGTCAGCGCGGAGTGGTATTGGCCAAGGCGGTGATCGATGCGACCGGCAACGCTGATGTGGCGGCCGCCGCCGGCGAGGAGACGGTCTTCTACCAGCCGGACGAACTGATCGGTCAGGGTGTGGGAATGGCGGTGATCCGGCTGGGAGCAGGCGGCCACAACAACGACTTCTCGTTTGTGGACGATACGGACGCGTCAGACCTCAGCTTTTTCGGGTTGCGAACCCGTCAGATGACCGAGGCCGGCTGGGACGTCTCGCAATTGGTCAACTCGCGCGAGCGGCGGCGACTGGTGGGTGTATATCAGATGACGGCCTTGGACTTCCTCACGGCGCGGACTTTCCCGGACACCATCATCCAGCACCGCAGCCGGTTCGACCTGCACGGCTGGGCCAGCGGTGACTTCTTCTGGACCAAGAACATCCGCACGACAAACCACGTGACCCTGGAGGCCAACGCGCCCTACCGCGCATTATTGCCGAAGACGCTCGACGGCTTACTGGTGGTGGGAATCGGCATGAGCGCCGACCGCGACGCGATGTCGATTCTTCGCATGCAGGCTGACCTGCAGAACCAGGGATACGCGGCGGCTTATGCGGTGTATCTGGCGTTGAAGGAGGATTGCGAACTCCGCGACATCCCGGTGAAGACACTGCAGCAGCACCTTGTCGAAAGCGGTGTGGTACCGGAGTGCGTGCTGACCGACGCGGACTCGTATCCCATTCATGACTCGCTGCTGAAGCTCGCCTCACACCACGTCATGTTCGGCTACGAGGGATTGCCCCTTCTTTTCGCGGATCCGGAGCGGGCGAAACCGTACTTGCAGGAGAAGTACACGGAACTGTCCACGCACAGCAGCGGCCGCGATCCCGAGGTGAGCCTGGTTTACGCCCATATCCTGGCGGTGCTGGGCGATCCGGTGGGTGAGGATGAACTGATCGCCTGGGTTCAGGCAAATAGCTGGGACGCGAAGTGGAAGGAGGGCTTGGGCGCCGGAGGCAGCCGCATGGATGCGTATCTGCTGGCACTAGGGCGGGCGAAGTCGAAGAAGGCGGTGCCGGTGATCGCCGAGAAGATCCGTGAGTTGGCTGTGGCGGGCAAGACCCCGCAGGCAGCGGCCCATTGCCGCATCGTGGCGCTGGTGAGCCAAATGCTCGGCGACCCGCTGCTGGCCGAACCGCTGGCCGCCTTGCTCGACGCTCCGGACGTGGCCGGCCACGCGATACGATTGGGGCCCGAGATTCCGCCGGTGCCGGGGTACGACAGCCGCAGCAGTTACAGCCAGAAGGAGAAGGGCGACGTAACACGCGAGATCAATCTCGCGGCGGCGCTTTATCGGCTGGGAGACAAGGACGGCAAGGGCGAGGCGATTCTCAAGTCCTACGCGGAGGATCCTCGTGGATTCTGCGCCAACTACGCCCGCCGCGTGCTGGCCGAGCGGGCGCAATGAACCAACGATTTGTGACACTGTGTTCGGGGTGACTATAATGGGAGACTGGTGAGTCGGCCAGATTCTGAGAGCCTCAAGATTACCCAACCACGTTCAAAGGCGCCCCCAATGAATAAGACCATTGTCGTCTTCACGGCGGTTCTGCTGCTAACGCCGCTGGCCGTGCTGCACGCCGCTGAGTTGACCAAACCTGCGCCGACCGCCAAACCTAACATCGTCGTCATTCTTGCCGATGATTATGGCTACGGAAGCGCCGGCTCTTACGGTGCGAATCCCGCGCTGGTGAAAACGCCGAACATCGACCGGCTCGCCGCAGAGGGCCGGCGATTCACTGATGGCAACACCACCTCGTCCGTGTGCTCGCCCACGCGCTACTCGGTGCTCACGGGACGTTATTGCTGGCGAACCTCGCTCAAGAGCGGGGTGCTCAGCACCTTTGCGCCGCTGCAGATTGAGACGACGCGACTGAACATGGCGTCACTGCTGAAGAAGCACGGCTACGCGACAGCAGCGGTGGGCAAGTGGCATCTCGGCTACGGCGCGGCGGATGATTCGCTGATATGGCGCACGGACTACACCGCGGAGCTGTCGCCGGGCCCGCTGGACATCGGTTTCGACTATCATTTCGGCGTCCCGAGCAATCACGGCGATCTCACGGGCGTGTTCGTGGAGAATCGTTTCGTTTACGGCCTTCGCTCCGGGACTTTTCCCGCAGGCACGAAGATCGCGAAACCGTTGCCGGACGATGACAACTTCAAGTCCAGCTACGACGCCGCGGATACCGAGGGCGGCAGAGGCGCGGGGCGCATTCTTGAACTCGATGCGCCTCGCCGGAAAAACGAGCGTGTGATGGCCACGCTCACGGACAAGGCGGTTGGGTGGATCGAGCGGCAGCCGAAAGACAAGCCGTTCTTCCTCTACTTCACGCCCGTCGCGGTGCATAACCCCGTCACGCCCGACACGGATCTCGCGGGCAAGAGCGCCGCCGGTCTTTACGGCGACTGGATTCACGAACTTGACCGCAGCGTAGGCCGCATCCTCGACACGCTCGACAGGCAGGCTGTGGCGACGGACACGCTCGTCATTTTCACCAGCGACAACGGCGGCGTGTTCAAGCCGCGCATCGTCGACAGTCTCCAGACGAAGGCGTTCAAGGCGGGCTTGTGCGTCAACGGCGATCTGCGCGGCGGCAAACACGATGTGTGGGAAGGAGGTTTCAAGGTGCCGTTTATCGTGCGCTGGCCGGGCAGGGCCCCGGCGGGCTCGGTGTGCAATGAGATGATCAGCCTCGTAGACATTTTGGCAACTACGGCGGCCGTCGTCGGAGAGGATCTACCTGCCGCCGGCGCCGGCGCTGAGGACAGCTACAATTTTCTCCCCGCGATTCTCGGCGATCCGCCGAAGCCGATCCGCAACGACATGATCGTGCATAGCTCCGACGGCGTGTTCGCGATCCGCAAGGGGGCGTGGAAGTGGATCGAGGGCGTGCCCGTCGATGAGATCAAACCCGCCGCACGAAAGTTGAACGCGGAGCAGTATCGCCCACAGCTATTCAACACTCAGGAGGATCCCGCCGAGACGACGGACGTGAGCGCCGCACATCCCGAGGTCGTGCGCGAACTCGGCACGCTGCTGACTCGCTACCGCGATGGCGGATACAGCCGCGAGCTGCCGCCGGTGACCGTGAAACCGAAGCTGACGATCGCGGAATTGCCGCCGCTTGGCGGCGACGTGGTGTTGAACGAATCGCTGGAACAAATGCCCGCAAAACCATGGGCTGCAACCCGCGGCCAGTGGCTGCCCAAGGACGCCGGCCTCTGGGGCGTGCAGACGGGGAAGGATAAGCAGGGCGCCACCTTGCGCGTGCCGCTTGCCATCACCGATGGAGTGATCGAGTATGAGATCAACTTCAAGGGCGCGAACCGTCATTCGCTGCGCGTCGAATGGGGTGACCGCAAGGGCAGTTTCCGCATCGAGGTGTCGCGCACGGCGGTGGGCATTACGAAGAATCCGTCGCAGGGCGAAGGCACGGACGCCGTCGAGCCCATCGTCCGCAAGCCGCTCGAACTCGAAGTGAATCAATGGTATCCCGTGCGAATCACGTTCAAAGGCAATGAAGCTACCGCGCAAGTGAACAACGTGATCGTCAAAGGCACACACACCATCCTCGGCCAGTCAAAAACAGCGATGAACTTCCTCGTTTTCGGCGAAACCGCCGGCATCCGGAAGGTGAAAGTCGTGAAGTGAACCGAGAACGCCCCATGGCTAGGAAACATACGTGCATGGTTCTCACCGCTCTGCTGGGAGTCATCCTGGTGGTTCAGGCAACGTTTGCCACATTCCTGGCGATGGCTCCCAGACGGGAAGGAAGGTTGTGACAAACGAAACCCGCCGGCAGTGGTCAGCGCGGGGCAAATATGCCATACTAGCCTGGAAATAGGCACCAACCCGATTTCGTCCACGAGGCCCCGATGCCCAACTTCGATCAGCTTCGCGACCACTGCCACCTCACGCGCCGCTACTTCCTGCAGCTCGGCTCCCTCGCCGCCGCAGCCTGGAACGCGTCCCCGCTGGCCGCGGTGAGCGCCGCCCCCGACCCGCTCCTGAAAGACGCCATCGCCAAGCTCGAATACCTGGCCCCGCTTGATCGCATCCAGATCGCCGACAAAGGCCGCACGGGCGTCCTCAAGTTCTCGCCCGAAAAACTCCGCGAGGTCGGTCTCGTTCCCGAAACGTGGTCACTCGAAGTCGTCGCCGACACGGAGAGCACAAGCGTCGTCGAGCAGCCTTTCACCCGGGCGCAAGGAAACGCCCTGGACTGGAAGTGCCTGATGGAACTGGCCCAGCGCCACGCCGTCCGCTTCCTCCACCCCTGCATCTGCGCCTTTGCCGACGATCCTTTCCACACCAGTCTCTGGGAAGGCGTCCCCTTGCGCGAAATCCTCTGGATGGCCAAGCCCAAAGCCAATATCCGCCGCGTCGTCTATCAAAGCTATCACCCCGAAGGCCTGCCTCCGTTCCAAGCCTCTCTGCCCTTGGCCCAAGTTCTCGAGACCCCGCCGGGCCAAGTCCCCCCTGTCCTGGCTTACAAGATGAACGGCGAGTTCATCCCGGCCGCTCACGGCGGGCCGACCCGCGTCGTCGTCCCCGGCATGTACGGCGACAAGGCCATCAAGTGGATCCAACGCATCGTCCTCACCAACGACTTCAAGGCCAACGATTCCGATGCCGCCGTCCACAATGCCGACACCGAAAGCCCCATGAAAACCAAGGCCCGCTTCCTCAACGCCCCCATGGAGCTGAAGCCAGGATCGCCCGCCGCCCTCACCGGCTACGCCTTAGTCGGCATCTCCGGCCTAGCCAAGGTCCAGTACTGCGTGTACTCGCACAACGAGCCCCGGCCGTCCGACGACCCCTACTGGACGAAGGCCGACTGGCACGACGCCGCCATCCTGCCCGCGCCCACGAACTGGGGCCGGGGGCTCGCCGGCGGAAAGCTCCCGCCCAACACCAGCCATATGGACCCAGCGATGGGCACGCCCCTGGAGTGGCCCATCCGCTTCACGCTCACCCACTGGGCGGCTCTGCTCCCCGGCCTCCCGGCAGGCAAGTACGACATCGGCTGCCGCACCATTGACCACAACGGCATCGCCCAACCCATGCCCCGCCCGTTCCCCCGCTCCGGAAACAACGGCATCCACCGTATCACGCTGACGGTGAAGGTCTGAGCCTGCCGATCACGGTCTGCGCGGCGAAGAAGCTACTCGTACCAGACATCCCGATGAGTCGCTGAACCGCCGGACTGCGAATCGAGCAGAGCAGCGGAAGCGGCGCGCGGCAGAATCGGCCCCCTGCTGCCAGGCGACGGCATGGCCCCACGCGCGCGAGAGCTTTGCGGCCTACGGTCATTTAGGGTTGCCGTGCTCTGCCAGATTGGGGAGCGCCGTGTGCCGCAAGACACTTGACATACCCGCAGTTCTAGGTAGATTGGGGTTAGCTATCGCTGTTTCAGCGTCGAAACGGTGAGCTATCATTGCAGTTCATCAATGGGAGGATTTGGTATGGCGTTCTCGAAGAAGATTCGCGGCGGTTTCACACTAGTCGAGTTGCTCGTGGTCATCGCGATTATCGGCATCCTCATTGCCCTGCTGCTGCCGGCGGTACAGGCGGCGCGCGAAGCGGCCCGCCGCAGCCAGTGCAGCAACAATCTCAAGCAGATGGGTTTGGCGCTGCACAATTATCACGACATATTCAAAGTGTTTCCGCCAGGCTACGTGGATGAAAAGCCCAATAGCGGACAGGATGGCCACGGTTGGATGTTGAACGTGTTCTTGCTTCCTTTTATGGAGCAACAGAGTCTGTACGATCAGTTGAACACCCGCGATCGAATGAACCTGGCCAATGCCGCCCAGCTCAGTTTGACGCGTACGGTCGTGGGCGGTTTCCTCTGCCCGTCCAGCACCGAACTCGATCCGACCCAGAACGCCGATATCAACATCAACCAATTGGGCACCAATTACAAAATTGGCCTGTCGAACTACTTGGGAGTGATGGGGCCGCAGGACTTCCGCTGCTACACGGCTGCCTCTGGCATCAATAGCGTCTTCTATTCAAGCAGCACCATCAAGATCCGCGATATTGTCGACGGCACCTCCAACACCTTCGCATTCACCGAACGATCGGGCGATAAGAACTGGCGGGCCGGCGTCTGGGCGGGAACCGATATGGTGCGCGAGGGCAGTTTTGACTGTTACGGCGGGGTCAACTCCTATCAGTCGCTCCGGAATGCGCTGGCTTGGGTAATCAAGCCCTACGGCTTGATCAACACGCGGACCGGCACCAACGACGGGCCCAGCAGTCTGCATCCGGGCGGCTGCCATTTCGCGCTCTGCGACGCATCGGTTCGTTTCGTCAGCGAGACGATCGACGCAGCGAGCAATACGGTCGGCCCGACCATGGGCACGTATCAAAAGCTCGGTGCTCGCAACGATGGCCAGGTGGTCGGCGAGTTCTGAGAAGGAACTCGCTCGCGTCCAATTCGATGCCTGCTTCACGGATGTTTACTCAAGGAGCCTGTTCTGATGACTTTTGTTTGCAGCGGTGCTCATTGTTTCACCTCGTTGCGTATGGGCGTATGGGTTCTGCCGTTGGCAGCGTTGCTCTTGCTGCCCGGTTGCAGCGGCGGAGGAGGAGGTGATGTACCCGATCTCGCCGCAGTAACCGGCGTGGTGACTCTCGATGGGCAACCCTTGGCCGATGCCAACGTCGAATTTGCCCCGGCTGCCGGCCGCCCGTCCGTAGGCAAGAGCGGGCCTGATGGCAGGTACACTTTGGAGTATACCTCCGATCACCCAGGCGCGATGATCGGGGCTCACACGGTCAGAATCTCCACCGGCGGCTACAGCGATGCCGGCCCCGTGCCCGAAAAGTTGCCGCCTCGCTATCACGAGAATACCGAACTCAAAGCAGACGTGAAGGCCGGCAGCAACGAGATCAATTTCGAACTCTCGTCGAAATAAAAATAACACGGCAAACCGTCGTTCCATCAGAGCAGGCGGCTCGCCTGCTCTGATGGACTGGTGCCGCTCGCCTGCTCCCATAGACTCCTTCCCGATCTCATCCCCGTCGCCCGAGTTGCCGACCACGTTCGCCGCTCGCTCGACCAGGTCGGGCAGTTGCTCAAGCCGGTCGGCGACTGTGGGTCGTCAGATTCCTGCCCCAGAGTCGGCCGGCAGTCAGCCTGCGCGGTGACGTCCGAATAGCTGGCAACGCGGGGCAATCAGGAATGGCGGGATTGCCTTTCACTGCATCACGCGGGTGACAAATCCTTCGACGGTAGCCCCCAACGCCGTGGCCGACAATTGCTCTGGGGGAATACGCATGGAGCCAGTATCCTGCATAACCAATGTCGCTCACCATGTGGAATTCGAACTGACCAACTCGGCAGAAACTCCCTATTCTGGGACGTGCCAGACTACCACCGATTGTGACACATTCCTGACGGATCCTCAGAACCGGGCTGTTGCCGTTGGCACTCCACCGCCAAGGCAGAACTTGTCGCGGACTGTCTTGTCGACCCCGAAGAAGTCGCCAGGTCCAGGTCCGGGTCGATTTCGGTCCAAAGCCAAGCTCAAGGTCGACCTTCCCATGCCGCCAGCACCACGACCTGGTCACCCGCTTGGAGATCATAATACGAAAGCGTATCGCCGATCCGGAAGCCCTCGGTACTCTCGACGTGAAGCTTCATCGGCGAGGCGAATTCCAGCGACGTGATGTGCGTGGCCGCACCTCGGTTGCCGCGGACCAGCTTGCCGTCGAAGAATCGGGGGTTGTTTCCGCCCACGACCGATTTGCCGTACTCGTGGGGAATGTCGCTCTGGATCGTGTTCTTCTCGATGTGATGGACGCGGCCTTGACCGAGGAGCATCGGCTGGGGGCCGAGGCGGATGCGGGCGCCGCGCGGCGTCGGTTCGACGGCGTAGATTCGGTAGGCCGTGTTGCGGGAATAGTGGGGATTGCTGAGATAGGCGGCCAGGCCCGCCCCGTCGCCCGGCGGAAGGCGCAAATCGGTTTCGATCCACCGCTGGTCGTAGTTGAGTTCTACGACCGTGCCGCGGAATACCCCTTGTTTCGGCCCGGCGGGCTTTCCGCCCACGGAAACGTCCCACGCGCCGACCGTGGCGAGGGTCTCGGCTCGGCTGTCTTGGCCGGCGAGAAACACGGCCGCTCCGCGCCAGCGGACTTCGCCAAAGCTGGTCTGGGCTTTCTTCACGTCGTCTTTAAGATCCGCGCTAAGAAAGTACTCGTCGCGCCCCAGCCGCCGCACGTACACGCCCAGCGGCGTCACCGCGGGGTCTCCACCTTCCACGGCAACGCGCTCGGCCAACGCCAGCACGGGCTGAGGCTCGCCGGCATTCTTGCTCCCCTCGACCGGCGCGGCATAGGGTTCCATGACCGCGGCGAAGTTGCTGGCGAGCGGACTGCCCTTGCGACGGGCCAACAAGTAGCTTGCGCTCGGCGAACTGGGGTAGAGCCCCGGCGCCTTTGCCACAATGACATCGGTTTCGGACTCCGGCAGCAGATGTACGCGAAAACGGGCCTGGTTATCGCCACCCAGCGCCCAGTCGGCAAAACAGGTTCCGCTGGGCCGGCCGCGCCGGATGGCGTAGAAGAACCCGTAGCCGTTTCCCGGCGGCGGCGACCAGTAAGGGCGATTCGGATAGCCCTGGATATCGCCGTCCTCACCGATCTTCTCACCCCACGCTTGCTCCGACCCGGCAAGCGAGCCGTCCTCGTCCGGTCCCAACTGGACACCGTCGACGCGAAAGTCCTGGCTCTGGACGCCGAGGCCGTAGTCGTGCTGGCGGCCCCCTCGGACCCGGAAGATGTCGACGGCATACTGGTTCCTGCCGCCCCCGATCAAGGCCACTGTCCGCCGATACTGCTCGACGCCCTGCGATGCGTAGCTCAGCGGCGAGTCGGCCTCGACCAGTTTCACGCTCGGCAGAGCGGCGAACAGGTGCAGGCTTCCCCCTGAACCGCCCCGTTGGCTTGCCTCATTGACCGTCACCAGTGCATGCGAAACGGTCTGGCTGGCCCAGCCGACCTGCGTGTGGGTGCTGGCCAGACCGTAGCCGATCTCGTAGGTCAACTGCCATCCTTTGCCGTAGTAGATCAATCCCAGATCGTCCAGATCGCCATGATTGAGCGACGGCCCGTAGCGGACCAGCAGCCCCTGGGCGTCGGCGCCCTCACCGTCGCGCAAGAGCGCAATTCCTTTCTGCCCCAGAAACCACGAGCCGAAGACGCGGCGTCGGAAGTCGTCGTCGAGCGAACCGGCTACTTCCTCCGGCAGCGGGTCGGCATGGTAGAGAAGCCACCGCCGGATTGACGAGCCCCGGCGAGCCCGCTGGACGTCGCCGCCGCAAACGACCTTCAGTAGCGCGGCGAACTGCTCCCGCTGCGGACCTGAGGCGGCGGCGTAGAGACGCTCGGCAAAGGCAACGTCGTGGGCCGACCAGGGCGCCGCGGCAGGCGGGAGTTGCCGGTTGTCCGGGGCACAGTCGCCGAAGTTGGGCGAGTGCCCGGCGAGCTTCATCACGGCGTCGGGCAGGCAGTAGAGGCCCTGCATGTGAGGATCGGCGAAGAGGTCGATCCCGCGCGGGTACTTTTCACACCGCCAGTTCGCCAGCGGTTCGACAAATGTCAGGTAGAGATCGCGGGCGTGCAAGGCGTAGCCGAGGGCCGTCTCGTAATAACGGCCGTCGCGGTCGCAGTTGTTCGCCAGCATGGCGTAGATCGAGTAGGGGCTTTCCACGGCGTGGTAGACGTACTCGGGAATCCCCAACAGGGCGCCAACGGCCAGAGCGCCCCGCATGTAGTCGGCGTGGCCGTTGTGGAGATGGCCGCTGAAGCTGTGCGAGTAGCAGTAGTAGGCGGCATCCTGCATGAGGTTCACTTCGATGTTCTCGCGGCGGGTCATACCGGGGCGCGAGTGGCCGCGGGCGTTGGCTGTACCCACGGCATGCTCCTGGGGTGTGGGCCCGGCAGGAAACTGCTCCTCCAACTTCGGCCGCAGCGATGGTTCGTCCAGTGTGGCGCTCCGCTGAATCAGTTCATAAGCCTCCACGTAGACAACGAGGTTGCGGGCCACCTGATACCAGGGCCTGGCGAAACGGCCGCTCGGCGGTCGGCTGGGGTAATCCCACGAGCCGGAGGTTGATTCGGGATAGATGCCGGCCAGGGCGTCGAAGAAAAAAGCTGCCCGCCCGGCGTACTGCTCGTCGCCGGTCAGTGCATAGGCGTGCGTCAGCGCGGGCAAGGCGTGCAACGTCCATTGCTCCGTGACCCAGGCGTTCCAGGTGCCCATGAGATAGTGGACCCGTCCGTCGGCGGCGACCCAACCGGTTCCATCGTCCGGATGGTCGTCGTCGGGAAGGAGGTGCCCCTTGGCGCACGTCACCGTGCGGGGCCGATCCCAGCGGCAACGGGCGCCCGCCCAAGTGCCGCAGGGCGAGCCACAGATCGGACACCCGGTGAACCCGTAGGCATAGCACGCCCCCGGCTTGGGCAACATCGTCAGCCAAAAGGCTGGGTCGTGTTTTAGCCATTTGGCGGCCTCTGCCAGAATGGTTTCCTTTTCGACTTTTCCCCAATCGGTCGTCTCTGCGTTCCGCCGGGCGCGGGCAAGGTCGTCGCCGTTGGCATAGACCGCCGAGCGGACCTCGCCTCCGCGAACTTCCACCTGCTCTCGCCGCTTGGGACGGATCAGTTCCGCGGGCGGCTGAATCTGCCGCCGCGGATCGAGAAAGGCACGGATCTCTCGGATCCCCACGTAGGTTCTTTTGTCGTAGACATCCAGGACGCGCAAGGTGAGCGACGCCGTCTCGACCGGCTTGTCGAATCGCAGAATCGTCGTCCCCGACTCCTCTGGCCCGAACTGCACACCGGCCTTCACGCCGCCGTCCAACTCCACCTCGGCCTTCTTCCAGCAGGCGTAGAGATGGGCGTCTTGCCGCGCGAAGATGTCGGCTACGACCGTATCGAGCAAGACGGGTGGACTCCACTGGAGCTTGACCCAGTGGGGCAACGTATAGCGGTCACTGCTGGCCCAGTGCGTCGAATCATCACCGTCGACGAGCGAATTGACCCCGTACTTCGCCGTAGGCGCCGCGGCGGCGGTCTGCGCCGAGGGGTTGGCCAGCAGGGCGAGGTTGTTTGGGTTCTCCTCGGCATCCGCCGCCCGATCCACGGTTGCGGCGATCAGCGCAACGGCGAGCAGGCAGGACAGCGTCATGGAAACCTCGTTTCAAATTCCTGGGACGATTTGGCCAACGTCGGAATCTCACACACCCCATCACCAGCAAACCGCCTTGACTTCTCCGCGGCAATGCCGCAGAGTTACGGCTGCGTTGTCTAACCCGACCGTCGGGCATCGTCGGTCGCTTCGACGCCGGCCCGGCGGCTACAGGTAGCCTACCGGCGAAAAGCGGCGCCGCCAAGTGCGTGCGGGGTGTCGTGGTGTTCTGAATCGGCGAAATCCTATTTGGAGAGAAGGCCATGTTCCTGTTTGATCAAGTCACGTCGTATCTGTTGGTGCTTGCGTTGTTGACGCTCTTTGTGGCGGTGCTCGTCTGGCAAAGGCAGAGGACACAGGGCACCGTTACGGTGTGGCTGGCAGCCGGCCTGATCGGAATCCTGCTGGGCTCTGCCGGCTCTTACGGCATCATGCGGGCCATGGGCTATCGGGTCACGAAGGCCGATGCCTCCGCCCCGCAACTGACAGCGGCAGCCAACGAGCCCAGCGCGATGGGCGGGCCTGCTGGGATGGGTGATCCCATGGGAATGGGCGGTCCCAGGGGGATGGGCGGGGGCGGTATGGGCGGCGGGTTCGCACCCCGGCCCAAACGCGAACTGACGATGCTCGTCCGCAAGCTGGATCTCTTGACCGGCGACATCGCCATTTCTCTCTCAGCCGAGCAAGCGAAGGCTCTGTCTGACTGCCTCAAGGACATTCAAAAGGCTGAGCAGATGTCTGACGATGATGCCCAGTCGAAACAGGAGCAGATCCTCGCCGTGCTCGATGAAGCTCAGAAAAGCCACCTGGATGCTATCGGGCTACCGCGCCGCCCGCGTGGCGGCCCCGGCATGGGAGGGCCCGTTGGGAGCGAGCCAGCGAACCCGTTCACTCAGGAAACGGAGGCCAAGGCGCTTGCCAGCCTTTGTGAACGGCTGACGCCCAAGTAAGCGGCGTAACCGTTCACTGGCGGAAGGGACGGGGACAAACCCCGTTTCCGGACAGCCTTAAGCCTTCTCGGGAAAGACCATTACTATCGGTCTGCTATGACCTACAATCTATGGAGGGCACTCCGGCACCAATAGAAAGCCCCCATTTGACGGGGGTGACGACCGGAGCGGCTTTGTCTCCGACAATGAGGTTCGTCGTGCAAGGCTGCCGTGGCCATGCTCGCGGCAGGCAAGAATCGTAGTCCGGCAACGAATCTCTACTGGAGAGCTAAGGTCAGGGGCCGACCGGTGGCAGTGACCGCCCTGCCCCCCGGCCTTGATTGCTCGACCCGTCTGGGGGCGATTCGTTTAAGAGGGAGTACGAAAATGACCACGCTTTTCGTGATTTGCGCCGTCGCCGGCGGTACCGTGCTGGTTCTCCAATTTATCATGACCCTGGTCGGATTGGGGGGAGATAGTTTCGAAATCGACGGCGCCGACGCCGCGGGAGATCTTCCCACGGATACAGGGGGCATGCTCGACCACACAGGAGATATGAGCGGCGACGCCAGCGCCGACGTTCATGCCGATGCCCACGGGCATCACCACAGCGGCCATGCGGGCTCATCGCGGCTTCTGGGCATGGTCTCCTTCCGCACGCTGGTGGCGGCGATCACCTTTTTTGGATTGGGCGGGCTGATCGCTCGCGAGGTCGGTGCCCCGCCGTTTTGGATGCTGGTCGTCGCGTTGGTCTCGGGATTCTCGGCGATGTACGGTGTCTACCGCATTCTTCGCGGCCTTTACGCGATTCACTCCGAGGGGACGGCCAGGGTCGACCGTGCCGTGGGCTTGCCGGCCACCGTGTACCTGCGCATCCCTGCCGACGGCAAGGGCACCGGGAAGATCCACGTGAATCTGCAGAATCGCACCATGGAGTACCTGGCCGTCAGTTCGGGCGACGCCATTCCGACGGGCTCCAAAGTGATTGTCGTGAAGATCGTTTCCACCGATACCGTGGAAGTTGAACCTGCCCTGGAACCGGAAAGGATCGAGCATGCCTAATATCAGCTTGTTTGCCCAGGATCTCAGCAACCTGTCGGTCCTGATTTTCATCGTCGTTGCCGTGGTGACGATGTTCTTCTTCGGCATCATCACCATGTTTGTCCGGTACTTCAAACGGTGCCCGAGCAACCGGGTGCTGGTGATCTACGGAAAATCGGGCACCGAGGCGGCCACCTGCATCCACGGCGGAGCGAAGTTCGTCTGGCCGGTGATTCAGGACTACGCGTGGCTGAATCTCGAGCCGATGCAGATCGAGATCCCGCTTCGCGGCGCGCTGTCGATGGAGAACATCCGCGTGAACGTGCCCAGCGTGTTCACGGTCGCTGTCGGCACCACGCCCGAGTTGATGCAGAATGCCGCCATCCGCCTGCTGGGCCTTTCCGGCCAGGAGATCCGCAAGCAGGCCGAAGACATTATCTTCGGGCAACTCCGCCAGGTGATTGCCTCGATGCTCATCGAGGACATCAACCGCGACCGCGATTCCTTCCTGAGCAACGTGACCGGATCGCTGGAGCCGGAACTCCGCAAGATCGGCCTGGTGCTGATCAATGTGAACATCACCGACATCACCGACGAGTCGGGCTACATCGAGGCGATCGGCAAGAAGGCGGCGTCGCAGGCGATCCAGAAGGCCCGCGGCGACGTGGCCGACAACGAGAAGATGGGCGAGATCCGCGTGGCCGAGGCGGAGCGAGAACAAGACGTTCTGGTGGCCATTGCCCATAAGGCCAGGGTGATCGGCACCCGCGAGGCCGAGCGCGACCAGGCCATCTCCGTTGCCAATATGAACAAGGAGCAGCAGGTTGGCGAGCAGCAGGCGGCCTTCGAGCAGGAAGCCCTGGTTCGCGATGCCGACCGCGAGAAGCGGATTCGAGTGGCCGAGGCCAACGCCCGCGCCGTGGAAGGCGAAAACACCTCGAAGGCGGCCATCGCGGCCTCGCAAGCGGAACTGATGGTCAAGGAGGCCGAGGCGTATCAGATCGGACAGACTCGGCAGCGTCAGGCGAAAGCGGCCGTGCTGGAAGCGGAGCACTTCGCCATGGCCAAGGCGGCCGAGGCGGAGGGCAGGGAGATCGAGGCCAAGCGCCGGGCCGAGTTGGAGGCCCCGGCCAAGGCGGAGAAAGCCCGCACGATCGTGGATGCGGAGGCCGTCGCCGAGCGGCGCCGCCTGGAAGCCGAAGGCGAGGCCAAGGCGATTTTCGCTAAGCTGGAGGCCGAAGCTCGCGGGCAGTACGAGATGCTGGCCAGGAAGGGTGAGGGCCTCAAGCAGATCATCGATGCTTGCGGCGGCGCGGAACAGGCGTTCAAGATGCTCATGCTGGAGCATTTCGACAACCTGGTCGAGGCCTCGGCCAAAGCCATCTCGAACATCAAGTTCGACAAGGTGGTGGTCTGGGAGGGAAACGGGTCGAATGGGACCACCGCCACGGCCAATTGGCTCCAGAACATGGCCCGCACGCTGCCGCCCATGATGCAAGTGATGAAAGAGATCGGCGGCGTGGACATCCCGGAAACGCTGGTCAACCTTGGCGACCAGGCGAACTCCCCCAGCCACGACGCCGACAAGCCCCTGGCTGCGCCCACCAAGCACGCCGGACAGGAGAAGACGTAAACCGTCTACCAGCCCACGACCAGGGGAAGAGTTGCGGGAAGCGAGTTGGGATTAGGGACTCCGTGGCCGACTGCCGAATCGACACGGCACCAAGCACGCGGCCACGGCCCGACGCGCCAGCACGAGGTCTTCCGGTCCAAGTACTGGCTACCGATGATTTCTACTACCCACAGATTCTGCGGCGGAGACGTGATCAATGGTCCGGCGATTTCACAATGGTCTTCTCTAGAAGTATCTCCCCCGCCTTGACCTCCACCGAAGCCTTTCCGTTTTTGAATGCCACCGTGCCGAATCCGGAATCAGTCGAGAGGAAGCTCCGGAAATTGCCCACTTTCGAGTCGACGAGAAGCGTCTTCGTCACGGCGTCGTAGCGGGCGCCGGTCAAGCCCTGCAGGAGCCCATAGCTCGACATCGCCCGCGCATACCAGTGGCCGCACTCGTATTCATTGAACGGATTCCGCCGGGCGCCGTCGTAACGGCGCCGGCAGGCGCGGACG
Source organism: Rhodopirellula sp. (assembly GCA_012728855.1). Taxonomy (GTDB): domain Bacteria; phylum Planctomycetota; class Planctomycetia; order Pirellulales; family Thermoguttaceae; genus JABWBD01. The sequence continues at coordinate 22,841 of JAAYEH010000108.1, forward strand.
ATATCCAATCCCTTTTCAACCTCTCCCAAAAGCATAAGGTGCGAAGCCACCTGGTACTCGATTCCGGTCCAGACTTCGTCGCTGTAGACGAAAGGCAAGAGCGGTTTGCCGCCTCGCGGCCAGGAGCAGAGCAGCAGTCCGCCATCGTCGCCCATGGCAAAGGTGGGCCGCTGCGGATTGGCATGGATCGACAGGTCAGGCTTGAGATTGTGCTTGTGGACCGCGACCAGGTGGCTGCGGACCTTTTCCCGGTCGACGATTTCGTCGTCCAGCCCGCAGACCGCCGCCATCCACAGGCCCAACACGCCGTCGGAGAGGCAGCCGGTTCCGTACTGGTACTTGGGGCCCTGGCGGTTGACGATCTCGGCCACACTGCGATACGCCGCGCTCTGATCCTCCGGCTTGACGGGTTGGAAGTTGCCGTCGAGCCCTTCTTTCATCACGATCTGGATGAAGTACTCGCCGTTGTACAACTCCGACTCCATCCGCTTCGCGCCCTTTTCCAGCAATTCGCGGTAGAGGGCGACGTCGTCGCCGGCGGCCTCGCCCATCTTGATCGCAGCGGTGAGCGCTCCGAGGTAGAAGCTGCCACAGTGGCCGTCGGGGCCGAAGTAGTTGATGTCGTAGGTGTTGTGGTGCTCCTCTTCCAGCAGACCGGTGTGGCGGGGGTCGTACTTGCCGATCATGTAGTCGAGGCTGCGGCGGACCAGCGGCCAGTACTGCTTCAGCCATTGGCCGTCGCCCGCGGTCCGCCACTCGCGATAGGCCTTCATGATGCCGCCGAGCTGTCCGTCGGACGCGTCGAAGGCGCCGCCTCCCTGGGCGATCGGCAGGTTGGCACGAAATGCCTGCCGGCCGCTTGCGTCGAGCGACTCGTGGTATTCCGTCTGGCGCAGGCTCCGTTCCATGGCGGGGAAGAGGTGACAGATCGCTTGCGCGTAGTTCCAGACGTGCGTGCAGGAGCCGGCGCAGCAACCGCTCGAGTCGCCGCAGCCCTCCCAGCACCAGAGCCGGCCGTCGTGCTGCCGCAACACGGTGGGCGATTTGAGAATCGTCAGATTGGCCGCCACGGCCTCCGTCACCTCCGGCGGAAGCGTGGTGTCGTAGAAGGCGTTGCGAAACGTCTCGCTGCGGCGGCGAAGCTCCGCGTAGTTCTTCCTCCAGTGTTCAGCCACGTCGGCGATGCCGCCGAACTGCGTCGCATACCAGGGTACGTAGGTTTGCGGCGTCGCCGGCAGGTCGCACTTTCCGGCGACACACGCGCACGGCCGCGGCGGCGGATCGGCCACCCAGTCGCCATAGTCGTCCCCCTCGAAATCCGCGAGGACGGTTGCCCGCCGGGGATCGGCGGAAAGGCCGTCGCCGCCCGCGAGGGCCTCGATCGGTTCGTCGCTCAGCAGGAAATGGTCGGCCAGCACGTGCCCCCATCCGCCCGTGTGCCGATCGACGATCTCGATCTTCGCCCGCCGGCCGCGCAGATCGGCTAGGTCGAACGTGGCCCAATCGAGCGTTTCGGTATCTTTGCCGTGAGCGGAGCGGACTATCTTGCCGTCGACCAGCAGGTTGACGCACGTCTGGCCCTGGTGCGACCCGCCGCCGACAAGGAAGTGGAGATAGCGCCGGTTGAGTTCCACATCCGGCGACGTGAGGGTTCCTTGCGAACCATCGCCGCCGGGATCGAAGGTGTTGATCAGGCCGCGGCCGAGGAACCCCGCGACCGTCTGCTGGCTCTCCGTCTTTCCTCGCGACGGCGAGCCGCCAAAGGCCGGACCGCTGGCGCGATTTCCCCAGCGAATGTCGCTCTTCGGCACGTACCAGCAGCAGAGCAGCCGCAGTGTCTTCTCTTCGCCCGGCTTGAGCACGAAGGGGACGAAGAGCGATGCCCCGCGAGCGCTGCCGTCGGCCGGCGGGTTGTCGAGCACAATGGCTTCGCGGACGTTGTTCCAGGTGATGGTCAGGTCGTCCCACCAGCCGCCGCGGAACCAGCAGTGATCGACCGTGGTCTTTTCGGCGTCGACAAAGAAAGCGAACGCTCCTTGCTCTTCGCGGTCGTTGCCGCCGGCCGCATAAAGGACAAAACCGCCATCGACCGGCCCGACCGAGCCGTTGCCCATGAAGTTGGCCGAGTTGAGCGAGAAGACCGCCTTATGGCTGCGATCGGACGTATTGCAGAATCGGTATTCCAAGGCCCCGACCGGCAGGCTCGACGGATCGGGATCCGGCGGTGTGAAGGGGCTCCAGCCGGTGATCTGGACATCGAAGGGAACCGCCTCGTCGGCGAGCTTGATCGTGGCAAAGGGGAAACGGGCCAGGAACTCGACCTGGCGGAACCGCGGCAGCCCGAGCGTGGTCCGCCCGCTGCCGTTGCCGCTGCCGGCGCGGCCGAAGTATTTCCAGTCGGGGCTCGGCCCTTCGACAACCCGTGCGATGTTGTCGCCGTTGCTGTCCCCCAAAACACAAAGGGCGGCGAAAACCGTCGGCTCATGAAAGAACTCCATGCGGTGACGGACCGACATATGGGAGATCGCCCCGTTGCCCTCCAGGCAGAACATTCCCGCGCCCATGCCGCCGATCGGGAAGGCCACGCGGCTGAGATACTTGCCTGTGTACGGCCCGTCGAACTCGCGACCCGGCCCCTCAGCCAGGCAGTGAGAGGAAGAGACGAGTGCCGCGAGAAATGCCGCCGTCAGAAATCGCTGCAGCAAGGCCATGATTGTACTCCGCTGCTTGAGACCGGTTGGGAAACCTGGCGGCGATTGTAGATCGGCGGGAAGTGCGGATCAAGAGAGTGAAAGCCAAGATAAGGATGGGAGGAAAACAACGATCGTGTGGCAAACCAAAACCCCGCCTGAAGGGCGGGGCTGCTCGCTTGCCGGACTATCATGGAACGGAATCGTAACACGATCGATTACCGCGTTTCACCCGCCCGTACCCGATCGCTTTGAACCCGTTCACAGGTCCGGGTGGAAATCGCGTCGCGGCGGCGAGCCGTCGGCCGGACGCTTGTTGTAGAACGTATTGTAATACGGCGCGTTGGCGTCGACCCAGGTAACCAGCGTTCGCCATTCGATCGGCGTCAGCGATACCTCGGTCTCATGAAGCTTGTCCTCCAGAAGCACTCGGATCAACGGGCTCTGGTGCGATCCGAACTGCTTGGGCTGTGTGACCCGGGCATCGTCGAAACGGTTGGAGCAGGAAACGAGCACGCGGCCGCGCTGCTTTTCTCCCGGCAGGAACCCGAACAGCGTACGGAACGACTGGTAATAGCCGTCCGTTGCGCGGGCCGCGGTGAAGTCGAGTTCGCCGTCGGGATTCTCCGCCCCGTGGCAGCGGATGCAATGCCGATCGAGGATCGGCTGAACGAGTTCTTCGTAGCCGAGCATTCGTTCTGCGCCCCAGGGCGGAGGCGCGGGCACGTTCGGCGGGCGGCGCAAGGCGGCAAGGGAGCCGTCATAGCGGACCGCCGGTGTTTTCGCATCCGACTCGTGGCATCCGCGGCACCCGCGAGTCTCGCCGTGCTGCAGGCTGACCATGCTCCGCATGCGGCGGATCTCCATGTGCCGCTCGTCCAACGCCTGGAAGTAGACCGCCGTGTCGGCCGGCACGACGAAGTGGGCGGAACCGTCCGGCTCCACCGGAACCTCCCCGAGAACCCGAACCGGCGACCAACTCTCGAAGCCGAATGTCTTGGAGTAGGCGTTGGCGGGAATGTAGGGCATCGCCCCGTGTTTTTCATCCAAGGGCCAGCCGATGTGTTGCGAGATGCGGAGATACTTGACCGTGCCGCGCGGAATTCCCTCCAGCCCTTCATGGACGTCGCTGATATAACAAACGGCGTCGGCGCGGGCGGGCTCCGTCGACGGCGGCAACAGCGGCGGACGGCAGCGCCGCAGCAGCGGAATGGGGAATTCGCACGACAGCAGCGGGTCACGGTAGACCAGTTCCTTATTGCCGAAGCTGTCGATCACGTAGAGGCCGAAGCCGTTGGAATCCGCGCCCCCGTGCGCGGTGCAGTTGGGCCGGTCATAGGCGTAGGAGACGAGAAAACACCTCTCCGAGAGCGGCCACGGTTGACGGTAGAAACCGCCACGGTCCGGCACGCCTCCCTCGTCCACCGGCGAACCGGCCATCGCTCCCTCTTGCGGCTTGACGCCGGGGGTAACGATCCGCAATCCGGCCTCCGCATTCAATCCCGCCCGCGGATCGACGACGCAGACCGGCCCCATGGCGAAGGTGTGGTGGCCGGTAGCGATGGCGGCCAGCTTGCTGCCGCCGGGGATGGAGCGAATGTCGCGCAAGCCGCAGGGGGCGTTCATGTGCTGCTTGTACAAAGCGTCGGCCATCGTACCGTCGGGCCGGGCGGTCCAAATCGAATGGACCTGCATGAAATGGCGTTCCTGGTACTCCCAGCGGGTGAAGGCAATCAGGCCGTTGTCAAGGCTGTGCGGGTAGCGGTCGACGTCCTTGTTGTCCGTCAGGCGGACGACGTCGCCGGTGGCGGCGGACCAGACGTAGAGATTCACGTCGGTATGGTCGTGTTCGAACCGCCCGCACTCCGCCGAGCGGGCACACCGCTCGGAAGAGAAGGCGATGTCGCCGTTGGCGCAGTACGTCGGTTCGAAATCGCACCAGTAACCGTGATCGGTCCGTTGCCGCAGTTCGCTGCCGTCACAACGGATCTCGAAGATGTGGGTCGGCTCCTGGGTCTTTCTCAACTCGCAGGCGTCTTCGCCTTCTTCGGTGTAGTCGGTGGTGTCGATCTTGGGCGGCCAGGCCGGCTGCCGCGCGAAACCAAACACGACGCGGTCGGCATCCCACCACAGGTCCAGCCCGCGAACGTGGCCGGGGCCAAGCCGGCCGTCGATCACCGCCGTCCGCGGTGCGTCGGGCCGCAGTCCGTCGAGAATGCAGATGTCGCCGCCCGGCTTGTGCTTCCATTGGTAAGCGCGGGTGATGTTGCGAATCGTATGCGGCCCATAACGTGAAACAAAGATCAGCCGCTGGAAATCGAGTTCGGGCCGGGCCATCACCACTTCACGGAGCAGGCGGCGGCCCTCGATCCAGAGCTTGCGCGGTGAGGCCAAGAGGTTTGGGGCCGTTTCGACTTGCGATGCCATTTGCCCGCGGAGCGTCCGCAATCCGGCCAGCCGCTGCCGGACGAACTCGCAGCGCGCCGGCTCTGCGTCGTTGCTGAAAGCGGCTCGCATCGCTTCGACACGGCGGATCATCGCATCGACGTCCTGGAGCATGGCGGCGCCGCTGCGGTGGAGCGAACGGCTGAGGGCCTGGCGAACCCAGTCGGCTTCGACGCGGCGATCGGCTGGATAGCGTGCCCAGGCTCGATACCACGTCGGCGGGTCGGGGCGGGGCCAAACGATTTCCTGTTTGTTGTTGTCGCCACCGACCTTCATGGCGATCGCCCATTCGGCCGGCCCATGGACGAAGGGGTCGTCGTGCTCAAGCAGCCCGGCCGCCACGACCGCCAACGAGTTGCTCAGTTGGTTGTTCTCTGCGATCAAAGCGAGCAGTTCGGCCAGTTGGGGGGCGGCCGATCGATGCGAGCCGAGGAGAGATTCCAGTGCCGGCGCCGCCTCATCGCCGATTTCTCCGATCCGTCCGGCCATCGCCTTCAACTCGGCGCCGGTCCGATGGCTTGTCAGCAAAGCGGCCAGTTTGTTGGGATCGCTGGGAAGCGGGACCGCTTCGATGCCGTACTTCTGATTGAGATGGCGATAGACCTGCTCAAGCTCCGGCGGCGGAAGGGCACGGTCGTAGACGAGGATCTCAGCCAGGCTTCCTTTCAGTAGCCAGGACACTCCCAAGTTGTCGGCCGTTTCGCGACGGGCACCGATCAGCACGTCGACGTCGGAGGCCACCTTGCCCGCCCGGAACGTCATGCAATTGTGTCCATTGTGTTGCACATCCATCCGGTCGCCGTCGCACAACTGCGCGACGACGCCCGGGCCCGCGCCCGCCGGTGCTTCTTTGCGGACTCCCGAAGCGATAGCGCCGACCTTGTCCGGAGTCAGGTACAAGTGGCAGGCTCGCGCCTCGGCGCCGCCACCCCCGCGGGCGATGATTGTGCCGAGATTGCCCTTGGGCAAGTCGTAGACGGCCACGATCGTGTGCGACCGCCCGGGGAGAAAGGCCAGATCGTCCGGCTGCCCGAGAGTGAGGAAGTCGCCGCCATCGAAGCCGAGAGCCGGTTTGCCGCCGATCCCGTCGATGAGATACTCCGGCTGGGCGCCGGACCGGGGCTGCCGCGCGTGGTTGCCGCGACCGGACTGATCGGACCATTGGCGAACCATGCCGGCGGTGTCCATCGTCACGCTCGCCGGGTTTTCAGCATCGAGCCACAAGACGAGGCCGGGCTTGGGCGGCCCCGCCAGGGCAAGATCCGAACCCATCAGGATCACCAGCACCATCGAACATGCCAGGACGATTCGACCGGAAATCACCACGACAACGTCCTTTCTCGTTCACGGAACTACCCCGATACCTTGTAACCGTCCACGAGGCGGCTGGGGACTGGTCCATTTTTCGGCCGATTCGGGTGCTTTGGCATCAAAGACGTTGGCCGAAAACATGGACCTGTCTCCCTCTCCTCCGCCCCGTGAACGGTTACGATACCTTTATCTGCCACTATAGCGGTTCGTGCCTGAAGAATCCATGCGATTTGCCGCATCCACCTTGTGCCATGTTGATCGTTGCGGCGCGAATCTTCAAGCGAACTTTTTTGGGCCAGTAGCGGAAGCGTTGGGGCGTAAAGGATTGGGACAGGTCCATGTTTTCGGGCAGCGTCTTTGCTGCCAGAATACATCAACCGGCCGAAAAATGGACCAGTCCCCGGCCGCTCCGACTGTTAGGAGTTAGTCGACAAGGGGACTTTTCTCCGTTTTCAATCGGACGAGGGTCTCGGCCATAAGGGGTTCACCGCAGCTTCTGTCAGGGTCAGTTCTGTCAGGGTCAGACTTTAACCGGTAACTGGAATCAGTGCGTGGCCCCGTTGCTCAGTTAGCGGTTAAAGTCTGACCCCGTGCCGGAACTGACCTGGATGCCGAGGTGACGGCATGGCGGACGCGGCCGCTGGAAGCGGTCTGGCCGATCGCGTATTTCGATGGCATCGTGGTACACGTCCGCGGCGCCAACGGGAAGGTGTCGAAACACACGATTTACGTGGCGATCGGCGTGAATCTCGAAGGTCACAAGGAACTGCTCGGGCTATGGCTGGGACAGAGCGAAGGGGCCAAATTCTGGCTGGCCTGCCTTACCGATCTGAAGAGCCGTGGGCTTCGTGATATCTTCGTGGCCTGCATCGACGGATTGTCTGGGTTTGCCGAAGCGATCCACGCGGCATACCCTCAGACCAGCGTTCAGTTGTGCGTGGTGCATCTGGTGCGTGCAGCGTTGCGTTACGTGAGCACTGAGGACGGCAAAGCGGTGACCGCCGACCTGAAGAAGATCTACCAGGCGGCGACCGTCGTGGAGGCCGAGCAGGCCTTGGAAACTTCTGCTCAAGCCTGGGATGCCAAGTATCCGACAATCGCCAAGGTGTGGCGTGCCAAGTGGAGCGACATCATCACGCTCTTCGATTTTCCGGCTGCGATCCGCCGCGCAATCTACACTACGAACGCAATCGAGTCGGTCAATAGTGTGATCCGGAAGTTTACGCGGAACCGCAAGATCTACCCCAACGAAGAATCAGCCTTGAAGATCGTGTACATGGCGATCCACGAGGCAGCCAAGAAATGGACGATGCCGATCCGCCACTGGAAACAGGCACTGAACCACTTCGCCATCCTCTACGAAGGGTGTATGCCCGACCAAGCTGGCAAGTAACGTACCCTGCTCGCTTGACACAAAAACACTTACAGGCCCTCTTTCGCTGCTTCCACCCCGACTGCCAAGCAAAGGGCAACACGCTCGATTTCTGGGCCGCCTATCAACGCTTGCCCGTCGGCCAGGCTGCGGAAAGTCTCGCCCGTACCTTCGCCCCCCACTTGGCAGCATCACAAAAATCGGACACGGAGAAGGAACCCGTAAACTATCCCTTGT
>JAAYEH010000109.1 GCA_012728855.1 Rhodopirellula sp.
GAGATCGGTCTCCACGCCGGCGAGGCCATAGCGGTCCTTTTCGGCGTCGTCGAGCGGGGTGAGTCGATCGAGTTTTTCCGGTCGCACGGTGAGGTCGTCGCGGACGTCGACCGCCAGCGCCCCGACGTCGTCCGCCGCCCCGACCACGGCGAAGGCGGGAAAGTCCAACGATCGCTCCTTCCAGGAGTCGAGCCAGCCGGCGGGAGTGTGCTCGGCTTCGAAGTAGACGCGGTAGCCGTCGCCCGCGGCCGCGGCCTGAGGCAGCCGGATGCGGACGCGATCGGGCTGGTCCGGTGGGCCGCCGGGCTGAAAGTCCAGCGGCTTTTCATCGGCCGCCGTCACACGGGTAACGTGCCAGCCGGCGGGCACGGCGAGGTCGAAGCCGAAGAGTTTCTCCACGTCGGAGGTCAACAGGGCGCCGCCGCGGACCTTTAGTCCGCGGTCCTCGACTACCAGAAGAATGTTGGTGACCGCGGAGAGCTTTGCCGGCGGTTTGGCGAAGCGGGCGGACAATTCGAACGAGGGTTGGGGGGCATAGTAGGCGACTACGGCGGAAACCGGCGGCGCTCCTGGCGACTGCCGGAGGACGGAGGCGGGGATTGCCTGGGTCAACACCGAAGTGTCGATGGGAATCAGCCCCTCGGCGGCGACCGATTCCGTTTTGAGACGTTGCTCGACCACCAGGCCGACGACCGCGACATGGCTGACGACATCCAACGGCTCGAGCCGGGGGATGGTCCACTCGCCGAGCTTTGGGGGGCTACGCTGGGCGACGATGCCGAGCACGACAGGCTCAACCGTCGGCTCGCGCAGCCGGGCAATGAGTAGCCGCCTCTCGCCTTCGGTTTCCAACGCCCATCGCGACAAGAGGGGCGAACGAACCTCCAAGACCTCGAAGCCGTCGGGCAGCACGAAGCGGAAGTCTTCGACGGCCCGGTGAAGGACTTCGAAGGAGACGGTGGCGTGCAGTTGTTCATAGGCTTCGGTGATTTCGTCGACGAGCACGCTGCGGGCGGCAACCGCCCGTTGTTGGCGCTGGAGCCGGCTGTTGAGCGACATCACCAGCGACGTATCGCCGCGCCGAAGCAGGAGTTCGAAGCGAGTGACGCCCGCCGTGCGGTCGACGGCACGGCTGACGACGTCGGCGCCCGATTTCACCTCGACATCGCCCGGCGCCTCGATGCTGAACTGTGTGGCCGGAGGCAACGGCAGGCGGAAGTCGAGCACCTGCGTGGCGGCCGTCGTCTGAAGGGGGGCGACCATTTCCAGTTGCAACTGTTTTCGGCCCAATCCCTCGACAAAGAGAACAAACCGTCCATTGCCGTCACGGCCGATTGGGGCGGGCTTGTCGTCGAGGACCGCCTGGCGGAGGCCGATGCCTGAGAGATCGAGCGGCAGAGCGTGCAAACCTTTGGCGAGCACATCCACGACGATCATGGCGCTGAAGCGGGCACGGTCCTTTTCGAGGTGAACGGAATAATGTGCCGAGAGCAAGGCGGCGCGCTCGGGAGCGGGCGCGTCGAGAGTCTTGTCCGCTTTGCGGAGTAGATCCTCGTAATCTTTGCGAGGGAGGAGCACTCGTTGCGGCTGGTTTTCCAGCAAGGCTTCGAGGTCTTCGAAGGGGACGAAGATCTCGCGGACCAGGGGTGGTTTTGCCTTGGCCGCCGGCTCGGCGGCATGGAGTTGGCAGGCGATCAGCGCAAATACAGCCAGAGCGAGGGCGATTCGGGGCGCTGACAAAATGCCATCCAGACAGAAACCGGCAGCTTCAAGAACTCGGCAGGATAGCGGAGACCGTGGGGCAGGTCTGCAACCTGCCTCGATTCGGCGTGCAAAGGAGGCAGGTTGTAAACCTGCCCCACGACCAATCATTGAGCTAGGCATGATCTTCGCCTCCCCGGTCGCGGTTGGCCTCGTCTTCGGTTCGGGCCTCCGGTTGCGATTCCCGGGGCGTGTCCTGCTGGACCACTTCGGCATCGAGCGGAGGTTCGCGCGGGGCCGCGGTCGGTGTCTCGGGAATGAGCGGTCCGGGCCATTCTTCAGGAAACGGGTCGCCGGGCAGTTCGGGTTCGACGTTCTGACGCCGCGTCCAGAGGAAGTGCCACACGGTCCAAAGTACCAAGACCACGAGCAGGCCGGCGACCAGCACGCCATCGAGTATCTGCCAAGCCAGGATCGGATAGAAGACTCCCAGCGCCACTGCGGCGATGACCAGGGCGCCCAGGGCAATGATCCGCACGCCCGCGCCGGTGGGAATCAAGACGACGCCGGCGAGAATGATCGCGGCCAGCACGACGGCGTTGAGCCGGTTTTCCGTTGTCCAATTGAGCCGCAGTTCGCCTTGCGGCGCCGGCGGCGGGCTCAAGGTGGAAAAAACATAGATCCGTCCGTCGGTTGGAAAGCTGTCGGCCAGATCGGTTCCCGGGCTAACCCAGGAAAGGAGTTCACGGTCGCTGAGTCGCGAAACCGGCTTCCATACGAGATGGTCGCTGAGTCGCCACTGGAACTCCTCGCTCCACGGCCCTTTCCGTTGGAGCAACGCCCACTCCTCGGGCAGGTAGGCGCAAAGGTAGACTTTCTGAACCGCCGGATCGAGAGGGAACTCGGGCAGCTCGAGGGTGCGGCCGTCGCCTGCGACCGTATAGCGGAGTTCGAGGACAAAGGGCTTCTCGGCGCTGGAAGCGACCAGGGGGACGAAGAACTGGCGGTCTTGCCCTTGTTCGAGCGTGGTGGGTTGACCGTCGATGCGAGGTTCCGCGTCGACCGTGGCGGCGGCCGGCAGTTGCACAACGAGTCGTTGTCGCGCGCTGCGCATGCGGTAGAGAGCCTGCACTCGGACGGTTTCGGCGCGGGTGACGACCGCACGCACGACCGCGCGCTCGATGCTGGTGTGCTTGATTTCCTCGAGCTGGTAGCGGGTGGCGGTGACGTCGAGCGCCCAGTCGTCGTGGAACTCGAAGCCGCGGGCCGCACGGCTTGCCGATGCCCCGGGCATGAGATCGTGCTCGGGATCGATCGGGCGCAGACCTTTTGGCTCGCCGGCTACCTCCAGATCGATCGTCTCGGCCTTGGTGAGGACAATCTGGCCCCATGCCCGGTCCACGTCGCGGGCAGCGAGCACGGGAACGGCAAAATCGAGGCTGCTGCCCACGTCGAGGCCGTCGAGCTTCTTCTCCCAGACCAACTGAATGCGGCCGTCGCCCATCAGCTCCGTTTCGCCGGCAAGGCTCCAAGCGACGTAGCCTTCCGCCAGATCTTGCGGGGCCGGATCGATCGGCTTCTCGCGAATTGCGGGCGTTCGATTGTGAACCGCCGCCGCGACGTCGGCCGGCAAGTCGATTCGCAGCGATTTCACGCCGCTATAGAGAATGTTGTAGAAGAACGTGGCCTCGTACTTGACCACCCCTTCGTCCACGCCGACGACGAGGAACTGCCGGATGGTCACCTGGGGTTTACGGCGTTGGACAGCCAGTTGGAGCTTCGCCGGTTCCCGAGTGAAGGCGAAGGCGAGCACGGGCCGCGCGGTTGCTGGCGCCTGCCGGTCGGAAGCCATCCCCAGAAGCGCTTCCTCGAAGGAGATGGCGCGAAGATGATCCGACGCGGTGGGATTGACGCGGAGGCTTTCGGGAGCCGAGAGGACGAGACGTCCGGCGGCATGTTCGATCTCGGCGGAGACCGGGCGCGGCACGTCGATAGCGATGTTGGCGGACTTGCCGGTGGGGCTGAGCAGATCGACCTCTTGCAGATTTTGCTGAAGCCGGATGCCCAGCGCGATCTTTCCGATCGCTTTGCGGCCGAGATTAACGACCAGGCGGGTCTTGGTGTCGCCTTCCAGGCGGTGCGCGTCGACGTGGGCCGGCTCGGCGCCGGCGGCGCTGCGACCGGCGACTTCTCGCACCTCATAGCCGGACGGCAGATCCCATTGCAACTCGAAGACGCCCGCGCGGCGAATGTCGTAGACGGCCGACAGATCCAGTTCGATCCGCTCGGGGCGGAGCGAGACATCGACGAGGGACTCGACGCGGATCTGCGGCTGGACTTTTTCGACACTGAGAGAGAGTCGATAGGAGACCGCAGGATAGCGATAGGCGAAATTCCAGTTGGTCCGCCGCAACGCTTCGGGCAATTCGGCGGCGTCGACCTGCAGCAGTCCGCTGGTTTCGCCAACTTCCGTGCGCAGGCCCTCGGCCGACTGGATCACGACAAGCCCTTGTTGGCGGCCGACGCCCAGCGCTTTGACGACAGGCACGGCAACCGTCCGCTGCTGTTGGTCCCCGGCGATTTTTTCCACTTCGACGACGACGTTCTGAGCGGTCTTGGCCGGCTCGAAGAGCTGCACGTTGATTTTTTGCAGCGGATCGGCCTGCTCGACCGACCATTGCTTGACGTTGGCGTCGAAGACGTTGGTGACTTTGTAGTCGGCGGGCACTTCGATCGCCAGTTGGCCGAGTTCGGCACGGCTGATGCCGTAGGCCAATTGCACGCGGGAGCGGGTGACCCCTTCATCGATCCAGACCTGCTGCTCGGCCTCGACGCTCAACAGCGCCTCCAGTCCGGTGGCGCCTTCCGCTTTGGGAGTCCACTGGATGCGGACCGTGGGCGCTGCGCCGACGAAAGCCAGCACTACCGTCTCATCGGCGGCGGGCTTCTCGGCCGGTTTTGGCTCGGCTTCGGTCTTCTCGCCCTGCTTGGGTTGATCGCTGCGGGGCGCGGCGTCGTCCTGCGACACTTCCGTGGCGGCGATGAGCGGCGAGAGTTCCACCTTGACGCCCGGTTCGGGAATGCGGACCCGCCAGCGACTCACCGGGGCTTGGGGCGCCTGGAAGGCGACGCTGTTCTGGCCCGGTTGACGGGCAATCGCCTTGGCGTATTCCAGCTTGAGTTCGATCGTCTCGGCCTTCTCGCCTTTCTTCTGGACGAGGAGGTGATAGCCCGCGTCGGCGCCGGCAATCAAGCGGGCGGGCTGACCGCCGATGGTGGCCTTGGTAATGGCCGCGTCGGAGAGGCGGAGCGGAATCTTCAGCCAACCTTCGCGGAGCAGGTCGATCTTGAGCGTAGCCTGGACGCGAACGACCTCCTTCGAAGCCGTCGCTTCGTTGTCCGCCTCGGTGATGACGGCGGCCGACGGGGGCTGTTGTCCGGCTTGGGGAGCGGTCTTTTCTCGAGCGGCTTCCCACAACTCGCGGAACTTCTCGTAGGGGAGGAAGACGCCGCGGCCTTCCTTTTCAAAGACCTTGCGAAGTTTCTCATAGGGGATGTAGATCGTCTGTTCGCGTATGACGGCCGGCGGCTTCTCGGTCTTGGCGGCAGCCTCCGGCGCGGCGGGGGAGGACTGCTCGGCCGACGTGGCGCGGGCGGTGCAAACAAGGAGCAAGCCGGCGGAGCAAGCCGGAAGAAGAAATCGAAAACCGAGACGGTTCATCGTCGTGTCCTCGGCGAAGAGAGGGTGAGGTCGAAGCGGAGCGGAGGGCGCGATCGGCCGGCTGCTGACGGAGTGGCTCCAGCAGTATGACGGCGAAGACCGGGCCGCCGTTTCGCGCAATCCGCTTATTGAAGGATAAGTCATGCTCCGCCCGGCGTACAGGCAACCGTGTACGGGGCGGGGAAGAGGGAGCAGGGAGCAGGGAGCGGGGAGCGGGGAGAAAAAAGGAGGGGGGACAGGTTCATGTATTCGGTGGGCGGAGGACGGCAAAATGCGGCGGTCAACCCAGGCGATTTTCCAAATTCAGTGTCCCCTCACCAACCGGCCACTTTAGAGGGGGGTGTCTGGTGGCGAAGCGGCGGCCGGGTTTTTGCTTCGCGGGCGTTTTCTCCGTGTCCTCGTTGTTCTCTGTGGTGGAGCCTGGCTCCGTCTCTTCTCAAGCGTCTTCGAGCAACTCTCCGCCCGCCCACCATCCTGCCAGCCAGCCGTGATTTTCCGCTCTGGCTCAAGAAACCCGCTTGACAGATTGCGTCGCATCAACCATGCGGGTATATGTACGAATGTTTACATTCGCCCACCGAGCAGGCCCGACAGCCTTGATGGCTTACTGCTTCACCGATCTTTGACAATTTGCTCTTCACTCTCCCGCAGCAACTGCCCCTGCCGCGCAGCAGTTCGCGTCCGTCCGAGGTTCGCCGCAAGACTCCTTTCGGGGCCAGCGTGCAACTCCCCGCATTGGCCGCAAATCGGCGACCTTCCCACCCAGAAGCGTGTGGCCACCCAATGCCCTCTGTTCTGAGAAATCGCAGACGTGGTGGCCACACCCGGTCACCTGCCAGATCACTCTGCCCACACGCTGGCGATTTCATGCGTGACCGGCTATCGGATCTTCGCCGACACATCGGTTCGGCTCTGGCACATCGGCACGTACAATTACGGCTGGAAAGACGCGTTGATCGTCAACACGCCCCGAAAACGGCGAAATGAGACTCTGCCCCACACTTTGGTCACTGAGTGTTAACGATGACCTTTCAACTTTCCGAGTGTGAAATCCACCCGGCGACCGGTCCCAGACTCCGGCAGGTCTGCCGGTTTCTCATCGATCAGTTTCCGCCGGATCGGCCCATTTTGGAGCGGGTCATCGCCACGGGCCGAGGATATGCCACCTGGACGCCCTACGCCCTCTATCATGGCGAAGAGTTGCTGGGCAGCCTGGCGCTGATGCCGCTTCGGATTTGGCTGGAGGGCCAACGCCGCGACATGGTGGGGATAGCTTCTGTCGCAACGGTACCTGCCTATCGGCGAATGGGGGTTGCAGGGCGGTTGCTCGATCATTGCCTGGCAAAAGCGGATCAGCAATTGCTTCCCTCTGTCTTGTTCACCAGCCTGCCACGAGTGTACGAAAACGCCGGGTTCCAGGCCATTCGGCAGGATTATTTGGGAACCTCCCCGGCGAATGTCCCAAGGGGCGGCGCCGGCCTGGGCGTCCAACGGCTGGAAACGATCAACGATGACGATTGCAATACTCTCGCCACCATCTACGATTCCCCGGGATCCGTCTTTTCCGGCAAGGTCGAGCGAGACGCACAATACTGGCGGTTCTACCAACTCCTGTTCAACACCAGCTCGAACCTGCGAATCTTGCTTTGCAGCGACGGCGGGCGCCCGTGCGGGTATTTGCGTGCCGAAACGGAAGAGGGACGGTTGCTCATCTCGGAGGTTTGCCTGGAACAAGCCTCCGCTGCGGTCATTGAGGCGGTCTGTACGCACATCGCCGAAGAGGCTCGATTGCAGTCTGCCCCTTGGGTCACGTTGTCGCTGCCGTCGGACCATGCTGTCCGCGGCTTTCTGGAGCGATGCGGGATCCGCTGCACACGCGAACCAGCGGGCATTTGCCGCGAGACGCTCATGGTCCGTCCGCCGCGCGGTCGCTCGTTGGACACTCTGTCGCGGCTGCAATGGCCGCTGTCGGACAAGTTTTGAGCATAACTGGATTACAGCGAGCGAATGCCCCGTCAGAAGTTTGCATCAAAACCAGCCAACTGCCAGGCCACTTCGGGCGTCACTGTGTCCAATTGGCGAGTGACCAATCGGGCGGCAATGCATGCGAAAGGAAAGATTGTCGCTCCGGCAACAATCAACCCACCGATCGCCCCTTCACTACTAACCCCGCCTAAGGCAAGGGTTGCCAAGGAAACGGTGTCCGCAACGACAGAGCCTATCGACAAGAAACGCAAGCCCATGGATTTCCTCCTGGTTGATTTCCACCGCACTGCGAACCAAACAGCAGGCGAGGCATCTGTCCTCGTCTCGAACCTGCCACACGTTCACGGCCGATAGTCCACGACGCATCGGGGGGCAGGTGCGGCGTTTTCTGCCGCAAACACCATGCCACGCGGCGCAACCCTGCGGCGAGACCGGACGAACGCCCGGTCCGCTGCGTCTGGACGAACACGGATGTGGCGATGTCCGCCGATCGTGACGACATCTTGTCGTCGCGAACAGCCATTTTGGCTTTCCGCCTCCTCCTGCCCACTCGCTCCCCCACGAGCATGCAATCTGTTAGAATCCCGACTGTCAACGAACTATGCCCAGCGCCGGAGCCAACATGTCCTCGGAAGCTCTCTCACGCGACGAATTGGCGGAAAAGTATCTCGAACAGATCCCCTACGAGCCCTATCCCGTCCAGGAAGAGGCCCTTTTGGCGTGGTTTTCATCGGAGCAGGGGGTGCTGGTCTGCGCGCCGACGGGCATGGGGAAGACCCTCATCGCGGAAGCCGCGCTTTTCGAGGCGCTCCATACCGGCCAGCGGGCTTATTACACCACACCGTTGATTGCTCTGACGGAGCAGAAATTTCGCGAGATGCAGTCCGCCGCAGTGAAATGGGGATTCCAGCCGGAGGACGTCGGCCTGGTAACCGGCAATCGCCGCGAGAATCCCGACGCCCGCGTGCTGGTCGTCGTGGCCGAGATTCTCTTCAATCGGTTATTGCACCGCGAGATGTTCGATTTCAGCGACGTCTCCGCCGTCGTGATGGACGAGTTCCACAGTTTTGCCGACCGGGAGCGCGGCATCGTCTGGGAGTTTTCCCTGGGGTTGCTCCCCGCGCATGTGCGAACGCTCCTGCTCTCGGCCACGGTGGGCAACTCGACGGAGTTTGTCAATTGGCTCCGCCGGGCCAACGATCGCTGTGTCGAGCTGGTCCAAAGCTACGATCGAAAAGTGCCGCTGGTTTTCCAGTGGGTGCCCGACCAGCTCCTCACCGAGCACGTGGAAAGAATGGCCAAAGGGGACGAGGCGTCGCGTTTCACCCCGGCACTGATTTTTTGCTTCAATCGTGAAGAGTGCTGGAGCGTGGCCGAACAACTCAAAGGCAAACGCGTCATCGCCGACGGCCAGCAAGCGAAGATTTCCGAAGCGCTGGCCGAGCACGATTGGTCGCAGGGCGCGGGGCCGAAGCTGAAGCAGTTGCTGCTCCGCGGCGTGGGCGTCCACCATGCCGGCGTCCTGCCCAAGTACCGCCGGGTCGTCGAAGAATTGTTCCAGCGGAAGCTGCTGTCGATCGCCACCTGTACCGAGACCCTCTCCGCCGGCATCAACCTCCCGGCGCGGTCGGTGGTGCTCCCCTCGATCCTCAAAGGCCCGCCCGACAAGAAGACGGTGCTGGAATCGAGCACCGGGCATCAGATCTTCGGCCGCGCCGGCCGTCCGCAGTTCGACAAGCAAGGTTACGTCTTTGTGCTTGCGCATGAAGACGATGTGAAGATCCTCCGCTGGAAAGAGAAGTACGACCGGATCCCTGAAGACACCAAGGATCCCGGGTTGATGAAGGCCAAGAAGGCGCTGAAGAAGAAGATGCCGAAGCGCCGCGAGAACCAGCAGTACTGGACCGAAGCTCAGTTCGACAAGCTCCGCCTGGCTCCACCCAGCAATCTCTA
Source organism: Rhodopirellula sp. (assembly GCA_012728855.1). Classification (GTDB taxonomy): domain Bacteria; phylum Planctomycetota; class Planctomycetia; order Pirellulales; family Thermoguttaceae; genus JABWBD01. The sequence continues at coordinate 9,362 of JAAYEH010000109.1, forward strand.
CAGCCGCGGACGGCTCCCCTGGCGATTATTGGCCTACATGCTGGAGGCATCGCCCGAAGTGGAACCGATTCGCAAGCTCGTCGGCAAGCGGCTGATGGATCCGGGGCGGCTGGAAGCCGCCCAACGCGACCTGAACCACATGCTCCAGACGCTCTATCGAGCCGGTTACGTGACGCTGGAGCCCGAACCGCCTCGAAACGATCCGGAGGACGCGGAGGAGAGGTCGCCGCAGACAAAGCCGACCGGTCTGGAGGGACTGAACCTGACCTTTTCCACTTCCTCTCAGCCGGAGCAGGAGAAAGCGAAGCCGCAGAAACCGGAATACCAGCCCGAGTGCGCTCGTCCGACGCCGCAACTCGCGGAACTGATGAAGCTCCGCGGGGTCAATCCGCTCTACGGCATGTTCCTGGTGAATCAGCTCGGCATCGCCGACCGGGCCGAGCGGATCCAGGCGATGGAAAGCGTGTTGGAGTTGCCCTCCTCGGTGGCTCATTATGTCCGCGTGCCGCGTCAAACCCACCTTCCGCCGGGGCCGTTGGCGACACTGCGATTGAACGAGCAACTGTTGCGGCTGGGGCTGGCTACCGCCGAGCAGCTCACCGAACAGCCGCCGGAAGAGCAGGAAGACCGCAACCGCATGTTCGCCGAAGAGCGGGTCTGGGTGCTCACGCTGGCCGACAAATTGCGGCTGATGTTCGAGTACGGTTTTCCGGGCGTCCGCGACGTGCGGATCACGCCCGTCTGGGCCGCCGGAGAGGTTCTCGAATTCGGAGGCGACTTCAACAAGTACGTCACCAGCAAGAGCCTCCAGAAGCAGGAGGGAGTGATTTTTCGCCATCTGCTGCGGATGATCCTGCTCTTGGCGGAGTTGAACCAGTTTACTCCGCCGGAAACCAGCGAAGAAGCCTGGCGCGGCGACCTCGACGAGATCAGTCGCATGTTGGTTGATGCCTGCCGCGCCGTCGATCCCACCAGCACGGACAAGGCGCTGGAGCAGGTTGGCGCTGAGGAGGAACCGGTGTAAACCATCCATGCAGAGAAAGGCTGATCGACAGGCCCGAGATCCTGTGCGAGACCCTCGGGCGGTTTCTGGTGGCATTGTGCGAGGTGGCGGGTATTCATGTCGCTGACATCTGAGACTTTTCCACCAGACAACGCGCGATCCGCCTCGAAGGCTTTGGTTGCCGAGTTCCAATGACGCTTCTCGTGGAAATCGGCGGTTGCCTGGAGGCTTCGATTAGTGGTTTTGCGATGGTCGAGGTCTGCTCCTACTACTTCAGCCGCTCTGCTCAAGGTCCAGGGGATGATCGTCCGCCACGTGACGGTCGAGGACGACGAGATCGGGCAGCTTCGTCCGCGGTGAGGGCTGAGGAAGCGCAGCCCGAACGAGCCGGCGGGGATCAATCACGGGGCGCATTAGGCAACGGCCGGCCCGGGCGGTCGCGGAATGAGCAAGACCTCGCTTTCCATGTCAACCCAATAGTCTCCGCCGAATTCGTCGCGCAGAAGGGCGAACCACTCTACGATCAGATGCTTGTGAAACACCGACCAGAGCCGGAATTGCTCGATCCGATCATCGACATCCATCGCCACGGTTCCGCTTTGGCAGGCGGGATTGATTTCATGCACCAGCCGATCGTGCGAGACGATCCACGGTTCATTCTAGCGGGTTTCCAACAGGGGGGAAGAGGCTTTCCCGTGCGGCCGGATTCCCGGCTCCAGGAGAGACTTGGAAGGGCACGATCAGCCGCCGACGATCGCGAGCGGTGGCGCGGCCTCCCACACGCCGCGCGTGAAGTCCGGAACCTCGACGGGGCGGTTGTCCGCATGTGAAGTGCTGATCCGCTTCTGGCCGGCACTCACTCCACGGCTTCTAGGAACTGCACCGGCACGTAGAACTTCTTGTAGTGTTTGCCATTGGAATAACGCTGCCCCTCACGATGTTCGACCAACACCGTAGCCCGCTTGCTGATTCTATTGACGACGCCCGTGTGTTCGATGCCATCAAACCTGAACCGCACCGCCATCCCCGGTCTGATGCCGAATTTCACCAGGGCCTTTTCCCTTGGTGTAATCAGCAGGTGCTTGTTTTCCGTGTGACCAAAGAACCGCAGGGTGATCGAATGAAATCGAGATTGCGAACAGCTTGACTTGCCCCAGAGCAACATCTCAATCAGGTGGACAAGCTCGTGTTCCATGATCCGCTGGAGGGCATCCAGGCGATCACGGCAGGTGATACCGCTGGCAGTAATGGGGCGATGGTCTTCTCCAGTGAAACAGCCGAACAGCATGGTCGTGGAGACGCTGATCTCGTACCACCGCCTACCGCTTCCATCGGCATAACAGGCGGTCTTGCCCCCTGAACTCGTCATCCGTTTTGAGAAGCGGAAGTGCAGGGGGACCGTGCCAAGCGTTTCCTTGATCTGCCCGTCGAAGAACTCATTGTCGTATTCAGTAAACAGGAGTTCTAAGTCAGTGGTATGGATTCTTCGGAAGTTAGGATCGTCGATGTACTTCGACTTATTCAGCACGACGGCATGGATGTGCGCCGTGCTACCGGAGATCGTTTCGCCATTGCGGCCCGTCGATTCAACAATCTGAAGTAGATTGCCTGGCATCTTGCCCTCCCGACTGATTCGGACTGTTTGCCCACGTTGTGTTATCAGGGATATTCTACCGGTTTCGGCTCGGTAGCGTTAGAATGCGGGCATGAGCCCATCGCTTGCCTTGGAACTAACGGAAACTCGATGAGAACTGCTGCCATTGTCTACCTGATCGTTGTCGCCATCATGAGCCTCTGGGCCTTCGTGACCTATGGGATCGATAAACGGCGTGCCCAGACCGGCAGGCGTCGTGTGCCAGAGAACAGCCTGCACCTGCTCGCCTTAGCGGGCGGCTGGCCAGGTGCATTGGCAGGGCAGCGAGTGTTTCGACACAAGACACAGAAGCTAGGCTTCCGCCTTGTATTCTGGATGGTAGTCGTGCTTCACCTGGGGCTGGTCGGAAGTGTCGCCTATTTGCTGTAGTTCGAATAAGACAAAGTCATCGTGTGGGACAGCACAGTCAGAAGCAGCCAAGGAGACGGATACGTCGAATAACCAGGAGTCTACCGAACGGACGGCAGACATCGTGGCCCCGGCAATCCCTGGCGAGTAACATGGAGCCGTGGCCGACCGATCAAGATCGCATTTGCGTCAATGAAATCTGCACATTGGGCTGCAACTCACCGAGGATGGCGGTTGCGGGTCGAGGATCAGGGATTTCTGGAATTGTGGAAACCTGGAAAGCTGGAAATGACCGACGATAACCGCCAGAGGGGGAGCTTCGGCCCTGACTTCTGCGAACACCGCTGACCAGTCCGCACTCGCGCGAGCCGGGGGAGCCGATGGGCCAAATTCCTCCAAACGATCGAGATGTGGTTCACCATCGGCGGAGATCCTTCGGCGCAGGCACGTCAGAAGAAGTACGGCGTCAGGCCCAGCGAATTGCTTCCGCCTCAGAAGAAACGACTGCTCGCCCTGGAATTTGAGAAGAACTCACGCAGTGATGTTTCACTGTAGAACAGAAGGAGGACTTGATGGACCGCCCTGATAACGAGACGATGGAGGTGCTGGTAGTCGTTGCCTTCCCGGAACTGAATACTCGGACGGCCAGTAGAATACGGCCCGAAGGAGAAATGCAGTGCTTGACTTGATCTACTTTCTATTGATTGGACTGGCCGCAGGATGGCTAGCGGGCAAGATCATGAAGGGCCGTGGCTTCGGCATCCTCGGCAATCTCGTAATCGGTGTCATCGGGGCTATCCTCGGTGGATTTGTGTTCCGCCTTGTGGGGCTCTTGCCGACCGGCCTGCTCGGCAGTTTGATCGCTGCGACCGCTGGAGCCGTCTTGCTGCTATTCGTCTTGCAGAAGTTCGGCAGGCGGTTCTGATCTGTCATGGCAACATGCGCAAGCCATCGCAGAGATTTCATGAGCAGTTTTTCCCGTGCTTGAAACGGAGTGACTCATGGCGCCGCGTGTAATGCAGATCTTTCTACCGCAGGCTTCCGACCAGAGACTCAACGAACTGCTCGAAGGGCGACAGATCCTCGGGCGGTGGCGGGATACCGACGCAGATCAGATCGTATTGCACCTTTTGGTTCCCGCCGAAGAGACCGAGCCGATCATGGACCGGTTCGAGCAGCGGTTTGCATCCGTGGAAGGATTCCACGTCGTCCTCTTTCCTGTCGAGGCCGTGTTGCCCCGTCCAAACCTTGAGCCCGAGCCAGAAGAGAAGCCCGAGACCGAGGGAAAAGAACAGAACGGCAAACAGCGGATTAGCCGGGAGGAGCTTCACACCGAGGTTACGGAAGGGCTGGGCATTTCCCGTGTCTACCTTGGCATGAGCATATTGTCCGCTGTCGTGGCGGCTGTGGGACTGATGCGGGACGACGTGGCTGTGATCATCGGCGCAATGGTGATCGCCCCGCTCTTGGGGCCGAACGTGGCCCTGTCACTGGGTGCAACCCTTGGAGACGTGGAGTTGATTCGCCGGGCGGTCACGACCAACCTTGTCGGCGTTCTGGCGGCCTTCGGGTTTGCAGTTGTTGCTGGACTGGTGGTCACGGTGAATCCTGATGTTCCTGCCATCATGTCACGGAGGGGATCGTCAACAGCGGCAATCCACTCTTCGAGCGGCACATCCTTCGCAATGTTCCTCAACGTCTTGCGGAAACAGTCCAGCACCAGTCTCCCGATCTCACCAGTCTGACAACCATTTCGGACCGCTTCGGCGACGGCCGACCATCTTCGAGCTTTTCGGGAATCGAGGTACTCGTTTTCGGCCATAACAACCACCGGGTGACTAGGAGAACGAACATCATTCGTCTTCTAAGATCATTGGCGGCGGTTTTACAATGCCAACAATGGCACGAATAGAAAGCATGTAAATGTACAACCTGGTGCCGTAACGGAATGAACCCATGGAGGGGTGTATTGCCACTGGTTCAAGGGCGTCAGACTTGCTGGGCTGGGGTGAGTATGGACGACTCAGATCCGCACCCACCATCCACCGGGAAACAATCTGGGAAAGGATTGGTTGTGCGCCGAGTTCATCGTCACCGGTGCGTACCATCTGGGGTCAGCGTGCAGCGAGCGGCGATGCTTCCTGGAGGAGTAGGCCGGAAACACGCAGCCGAGGCAAATTGACGTAATCACTGGCCGAAAAAATCGTTCCCCGATTTGTTTCCCGCTCTCCAAGGAGCCGATTGTTTCCCAATCGGCGCAAAAAAAAGAAGCCTCGCAAGTTTTTGTCTTGCAAGGCTTTATGATGTGCGGGAAACAGGACTTGAACCTGCACGGCCTTGCGGCCACTAGGCCCTCAACCTAGCGCGTCTGCCAATTCCGCCATTCCCGCTCGTGTGTAGAGGTGAACTGTGAATTTAACCTATCCCCAGCGGTAGTCAAGGGTTGGTCCGCTTGACAATGAGAATCGCTCGATCCTGCCGCGAGTTCGGGCGGGCATGGGTTTCAAAGCGGTCGCGAGCTATGGAAACGAGTTCCTTCGCGGGCAATGCGAGGCGGGCGGTGAGAATATCGGCTAACGCAACTTCCCCTAAAGGGTGGCCGGATTGGTCGCGGGTGTTGCGGCAGCCCGGCGTGAAGAGCAAGAGGGCTTCGCCGGCCCGAAGGCGAGTGTCGCAGGGCTCGAATTCGGCCTCGGGGCCCTCTCCGAGACGGGTGAAGGGGCGGACGAGCGATTGCCAGCCTTGAGATTGAAGTAGAATCGCGCTGGGCTGGCCGGCAGAGGCATATCCTATATGCCCCGTGGCCGTTTCCACCAGGCCGCCGAACAGCGATGCCGCTTGATCACCCGCGGACCCCGTCCAAAGAGTGAGATTGATCTGGCGAAGCAAGCGGTCGGCGTCGCGATGGTACTGGGCGTGGGACCGCAGGGCCGCCCGCACGTTACCGGCAATCATCGCCCCGGCAATGCCCGACTCGCCGGCACTGCCGGTGGCCACGACCAACAGGCCGTCGGGAAGGCAGAACCAATCGTAGAAATCGCCGCCGATTTCGCCGGCCTGCTCGGTCCAGCCGGCGATGTCCCAGCCGTCCAATAGTGGAGCAATCGTAGGGAGTTGGTTGCGTTGAATCCGCTCGGCGGCCGCGAGCTGACGCTTGATCTGCGCCGTGCCGACCGCCTCGTTCAGCAGCATTTCTCGCTCAAGTTCGGCTGCAATCCGGCCGGCGACGATTTCCAACATACCGGTCTGGCTCTCGGTGAAGTCGCGCGGCTCGCGACTGAAGACCCAAAGGGTTCCGAGGATTGTGGTCGGTGTCGAGACGGGTACGCAGACCGCGGAGCGGAAGTCCTCCGGGGCGTTCCAGTGGGCCAAGTGCGTCGTATCTTCAAGTACCACCGCGTGACCGAGCATTGCCTCCAAATCGGCCAGGGCATGTTCAAGGTGGCGAGGCGGGTCGATGAAACGCTCGTCGGGAAGCCCCCAGCACGCGCGGAGTTTCAGCCGGGTCGTCGCTTCGTCCAACAGGTAAAGGGCGGCGGCATGTCCACCAACAGCCTCTGCGCCCCCTCTGAGCACCGCGTGGAGACGTTGGGCAAGGTGGTGCGGCTCGTGCGGGTGCGGGGTGAGGGGCACGCCCGCCGCCAACTCCGCCTCTCGCTGTCCTAGTGCCCGCTGCGTCCGCAGCAGTTCGTTCAACATGCCGTCCAGGGCTGCCGCCATCGCCTCGACAGACCCGGGGGCCGTCGAGGCGCCATCGGTTGCCGGCGAGTCGACCGAATCGAGCCTGAAGTGTCCGAGAGTGGCTCCGACGCCCGGGTTGACCGGGGCGGACCACATCAGGTCGCTGGTCGAAATCGCTTGGGACGGTGGCAGGTACTCAAGTGACCAACCCGTCAGATCCTTAAACGCGCTGATGACGTTCGCCAAACTGCCGACTTTGTCGCGTTGGAGTGTCGAGGACCGCGGTAGTTCCTCTCGGTAGAGTTTCAAATAGCTCAGGTTTGTGTCTGCCACGGAAGACCTACCGGACTGAAGGTGGACGGCTATCGTCCTTCCGTGGCTAATCTGCGTTGCGGCGCGGTTACGTTGCCGCCGGCCCCCTCACCGGGAGATCCACCGCAGTCGCTCCAATGTCCGTGAGCGATATCTTTTCACATCGGCCCTGTCATCAAGGCGTCGTGACCGCTTTTAGAGGCTCAGGGACGAAACGAGGTCGGAATGGAGCGCGGCGGTCGCATCCTTAACGGATATGGCAATCGTGCCACGTTCAGAATTCGGCGCTGCCCGGAGCGCGGGGGAAGGGAATCACGTCGCGGATATTGGTCATGCCGGTGATGAACTGCACCGCCCGTTCCAGTCCAAGGCCGAAGCCCGAGTGCGGAACGGTGCCATAGCGGCGGAGATCGAGATACCACCAGTAGTCCTCGGCCCGCAGATCTTGCTCGCGCATCCGCTGTTCGAGTACGTCGAGCCGCTCCTCGCGCTGGCTGCCGCCGACGATTTCCCCCACCTTGGGCACGAGGATATCCATAGCGCGGACGGTGCGACCGTCGTCGTTCACCCGCATATAGAACGGCTTGATCGTGCGGGGATAGTCGAAGAGAATCACCGGGCATTGGAAGTGCTTCTCGGTGAGATAGCGTTCGTGTTCGGCCTGCAAGTCGCTCCCCCAGGCAACGGGGAACTCGAAAGTCTCGCCCGACTTTTCAAGGATTCCCACCGCTTCGGTGTACGGCAACCGCACAAAGCGGCTGTCGACGATGTGCCGGAGAGTCTCCAGTACGGTGTTGTCGATCCGATCGTTGAAAAACTCGATGTCCTCGGGACATCTTTTGAGCACGTCGCGAAAGATCCGCTTGAGAAAGCGTTCGGCCAGATCCATGTTGTCGTTGAGGTCGAAGAACGCCATTTCGGGTTCGACCATCCAGAATTCGGCCAAGTGACGCGATGTGTTGGAGTTCTCCGCGCGGAACGTCGGGCCGAAGGTGTAGACTTTGCCCATCGAGCAAGCGAAGATTTCGGCCTCGAGCTGGCCACTGACGGTGAGATAGCTCGGTCGGTCGAAGAAGTCCTGGGTGAAGTCGACCTGCCCTTCCGCCTTGGGGACGTTGGCCAGATCGAGGGTGGTAACGCGGAACATCTGCCCGGCGCCTTCGCAGTCGCTGGCCGTGATGATCGGTGTGTGAATGTAAAAGAACCCCTCCTCCTGAAAGAACTGGTGGATCGCGTTACACACCGTGTTGCGGACGCGGACAATTGCCCCGAATGTGTTCGTGCGCGGCCGGAGATGGGCGATCGTGCGAAGGAATTCAAACGAGTGCCGCTTCTTTTGAAGGGGATAGACGTCCGCGTCGGCCAAGCCGTGAATGGTCAGGCTGGCGGCCTGCACTTCCGTCGCCTGCCCTTTGCCGGGTGACTCGCGAACCAGTCCGGTGACGGTCACACTGGAGCCGGCGGTAAGGCGTTTCACGTCGGACTCGTAATTCGGCAGCGCGCTTTCCGCGATCACCTGGATGTTGCCCAACGAGGAGCCGTCGTTGAGTTCCAGGAAACTAAGACCGGCCTTGGAGTCTCGCCGGGTGCGGACCCAACCTTGGAGGGTAACTTCCTCGCCAATGGATTCTGGGCGGCGAGCTTGTGCGACGGAGCATTTCATGGGAATGGCGTGGTTGTCCGAAGGAGGATTCCGCGAAAAACGTAAGGATTTGATGTATTGTACAAGGGGGCGTCGTTGTACAACAGCCGGGTGGCAGGCAGCCGTCTGCCGGACGCCGTAGAATCGGTTCGACCGTCATTCTCGGCCTTGATTTTGACCGGACGCCACCCGTGTCCTATAGAAGTATAGGCGTGTGTGCGGGCGAGTCTTCCTCCCGGGCCTGATCCACTTTGGAGCGGCGACTGGTCACCAATGCGCCCCGGCCTCGCGTAACTGATGCTCTCGATCGGCGACCATGGAAGACCCGTTCTCCCCGACATCTCCTGACTCGGCTCCTGATGTGGCATGGGCCGAAGAGTTCTCCGAGGCACTCGTCCGGCAGCGAACCCGCGTCCGACAGTTCCTGGACTTGCAGAACGAGCGTCTGCGAAGCGCGCAAACGGAACTGGCGGAGCAGACGGAGCGGATCACCCAAGAGTTGGACTGTGATCGTTCGGCGGCGGCGCGGACCCGTGAGGAACTACGACAGCGCTCGGAGCAGATCGAGCTTCAATCGGAAGGGCTTGCCCGACTTCGGGAGGAGATCGACCGCCGCCAGGCCGTGTGGGAGGCCGCCCGCGAGCAATCGGTCCGCCAATTCGCGGCGCTGGCGGAGCGGGTCGAGCGCGAGCAGCAGCAACTCGACGCGAAGCTCGATCAACTCGACGCGCGCCAGTCGGTCCTGGACGAGAATGCTGCGCAACTGCACCGTGATCGTCATGCCTTGCACTTGGCGGAGCAAGAGGCCAAGGCGCAGTCGGAGCACGCGGTCCAACTCCGCGAAGAGTTGCAGGCGCGGCTGGCGGAAGTCCGGCAGCAGCACGAGCAAGTCGCCGTCGAGCGAGCCGAGACCGAAACGCAGCGCCGCCGCATCGCAGAGCAGTTCAAGTCGCAGAAAGCCGCTCACCTGAAGGAATTGGAGCGCCGCCGCGCGGAACTCGACGTCCTGGGCACCAGCCAGATCGGCCAGCTCGAGCAGCAACTGCAGGGAGTGGAAAGGCAACGCGACCGGTTGCAGGAGGAACTCGGCCGCTCGCAGGAAGAACTGCAGGCGGCGCAAGCGGATCACAGCCGGCTAGTCTCGGAACTCGAAGCCGCCCGGCAACGCGACGCAGATCTGTCGGAACAGATCGACGTGGTTCGCCGCCGGCACAAGGAAGTGGTCGCGGAAGCCGAGTCCACCAGCGGGCGGCTGGAAGAAACCGCCTCGCGACTGGAAGAGGTCGAGCGGCGGGAAACCGCCATCCGCGAGGAACTCCAGAGAGCGCGGACACGTGAGGACGAACTCACTCGCGAAGTCCAACGTCTCCAACAACGCGAAGTCTCGCTTGCCGCCGAGATCGATTCGGGGCGTCAGCGCCAGCAAACGCTGAGCGGTGAGTTGGAGGGGTCTCGGCGTCAAAGCGCCGAACAAATCGCCCAACTCGAAACATCTCAGCGGGAACTGTCAAGTCTCCGAGCCCAACTCGATACGGCCCACGGCCGCCAGGAAGAACTCGCCGCCGAACTCACGCGCCGTCGGCTTGCAGTCGAGGAACTCACTGCGGAGTTGGAGACGACCCGGCGGCGCCATGCGGAGATGGCTGCCGAACTGGACGCTTCGCGATTGAGCCGCAGTGAAGCCGACTCGGAGTTGCAGGCACTTCGCACTCGCCACGCCGATCTGACCGCTCGATTGGAGGCGGCCCGGGTCGATGAGGCCGAGCGATCGGCCGAGTTGGAGACATCGCGGGATCGTTGCGACAAGCTGGCCGCCACTTTGGAGACGGAACGCGGCCAACGGGCTTCGGCGCTGGCCGAGTTGGAGACCGTCGGCAACCAATGTGCGAAGCTGGCCGACGAGGTAAAGTCGCTTCGCGAACGCTGTCGCGAATTGGACGAGCGGGCGGCGGAGTCCAACGGCATGGACGTTGCCGCGTTGCAGGCGGCCTTGCGGGATCGCGATGCGCTGGCTGCGCGTTTGGCCGATACGGAACATCGAATGGCAGCCATGCTCGAGGCGATGTCCGGAACCGAAGAGAAACTCGCCGAAGCCGAGAAGCGGCTTGCCGCTCGGCCTGCGGCTTCCTCCGATGCCGGCGAAGCGAACGACGAGCGCGAGGATTACCGGCGCCGCTATGAAATGGTGCTGGAGGATCTCCGTGAACTGAAGGTGAAGAACGATCTACTCCAGAAGCAAATTGCCGAGGGAAGTGGAATCGCGACGAAGCTTGCCGGGAGCGGCTTGGATTGGGAAGCGGAGAAGCGACGTATCCTGGCGGCCCTGGAATCCGATTTCGACGAAGACGACGAAGAGCAGGCTTCCGAGCGATTGCAGATCGAAGAACTCGTCGAGCGGACTCAACGGCTCTTGGACGAGAAGGATCGCGAGATCGGGGAACTGAAGGAGTTGCTGGAGAATCAGAGCAGCAGCCTTGGCTCCGTCGCAGTCGGGGCGGCGGCGCTGGGTGAGATGCTCGATCAGGATGCCATCGTGCAGGAGGAGCGAGAGAACCTCCGCCAGCTCCAAGGCGAATGGAAAGAGAAACTTCGTCGCGCTGAGATCGATATTTCCATTGAGCGCGCAAAACTGGCTCGTGAGCGAGCCGAGGTGGAGGAAAAGCTCCGTTCCGTTGCCGCGGGAGAGGCTTGCGCGGAACCGGCCGCCTCGGGCCCCGGTCAGAAACCGGTTCGCGGTCGTTGGATGAAGCGGCTGGGATTGAAGGATGAAGAGGAGGCTTGAGTCCGCACGTTTCCCGCGCCCGTTGTGCTGCAAGGGTGGTCTTGAGTTGGATCGCGGTCCGGGACGGCATCGTGGATCGGTGCAGGAAAGTGCCCCCAAGACCCTCGCTACGGGATGATTTGATAGCAGACGACCGTGTCCGTGCCGCGTAGATAAAGGCGGCCGTTGGCGATCGTTGGTTGTTGGGGCCGTCCAAGGTCGATGCGCGTCTCGACCCGGCCAACTTCCTTGTAGCCATCGCGACTGGCTTCGGCCAGAACCAGGTCGTTATTCTTTGTCAACGCAAAGATCAGCCCGTCGGCGATGACGAGGTTCTGCTGGTTGGTCCATTCTCGATCGGCCTGCTTCCAGAGAAGCGACCCATCGGTGAAGTTCGTTGCATGGAGGAAGCCCGCGGTCTTGTTGCCGCCGAATCCGAAGATGGAGTCCCGGTAGATCGCCGGTGTGTTAAAGGCGTTGTTCTGAAACTCGGTGCTGAGATACAGCTCTTCGTAGGCGATCTTGCCGTCGGCGGCCTTCATTTCCAGTAGCGCCGAGAAGTCTTTACCCTTGCCTTCACCGGCGCAGAGGAAGAGCTTCGAACCGACCGCCACGGGCGTGGCGACCAGCCCGATGCTGATTGGAGCGGGGCACGGATAGCGCCACATGATCTCGCCGGTCGCCGCATGAACGCCAAGGATCTCCTCGGTGCCGTACGTTGCCGTGATAATCTGCGGGATGCCGTCCACAACCTGATACGTGAGCGACGCCGGAGCGCCGAGTTCCCGTCCTTTTTTCGTTTCGTCCATGGCAGTCGACCAGCGTAAGTCACCGGTCTTCTTGTCGAGCGCCACGAGAACGATGCGCTCGCGGCTATCGGTGGAAACGTAGAGCGTGTCGCCGACGACGATGGGAGTGGATGCTTCCGTTCCAAAAAACGATTTGTCCTGACGCCAGAGTTCGCTGCCATCTGTCTTCAAGCAGATGATCGGGGCGCACATGTCCCAGACGTCGCGGTCAACGGCATAGGGGATGAAGTAGACGCGATCCCCATCGACGACCGGCGAGGTGACAGGCCCTTTGGCAAAGTGGCGGTTGTTCTTCGGATAGATCAAAGTCTTCCACAAGACCTTGCCGTTCAGCGGATCGAGACAGACGGCATACTGTTTGTCGTCGGTTTCGGTGGCCGTGTAAGCCTGCCCTCCGGCCTCGACGACGGCACTCTTTCCCCAGCCGATTTCGTTTCGCCACAGTTCCTTGGGCCCTTCGGCAGGCCACTGGCGCAGCAGGCCCTTTGCCTGGTACACGCTGTTCCCGTCGTTGGGGAGGAAACGCTCGAGATCCTGGGCAACGATGGGGGCGGTTCCCATGGTCGATACGAGAAGCAGCAGCGTCGTGAGGCAGAGTATGTCGAAGTGGTGGGCGGTGATGCGCATAGGGGGCTCCTGGTGTCGACTTGGGCGCGTGGCCCACGCGGTCTGAATTTGCCAGCATGCCATTGTAGTCGCGGGCCGAGCGGAGAGCGAGAAGACGGTGGAAATTACCGGCTTTCGGCCACTTGCTCTTGCTGCCGAGTCGGAGACTGGGAACGCGCAGGGGAAAAGGAGCAAGCGGATGCGCCTGATGATCCGTCCTGCTACCGCGGCGCTTGCCCCACCGGGCCGAGAGCGCCTTTCCAGCCGGCTTGCATCTGCTTATCGAGTTGATCGGCCAGCGACTTGCCCTCGGGACTCGCCGCAAGGTTCACGTTTTCCGCTGGGTCGTCCTGGTGATCGTACAGTTCGCTGGCAACCTCGGTGCCGTCCGGCTGGAGCCAGCGGGTAAGGCGATAGCGATCGGTCCGCATCGAGTAGCCCATGATCTTCCCGCGAGGGTATTGGCTGAACGCGGCCTCCTTCCACGGTCGTTCCGGGGCATCGAGCAATTTCGCGAAACTCGTGCCTTCCAGGTGGGCCGGGAGCGGCAAATGCGCCAGCTCACAGAGCGTGGGATAGATATCGACAAATTCCACCAGCGCGCGGCTCTGCCGCCCCGGAGCCTTTTGCCCCGGGGCGCTGAAGATCAGCGGAGCGCGGGTGTCGTTTTCGAAGTTCGTATGTTTGCACCACATGCCATGCTCCCCGAGCTTCCAACCGTGATCTCCCCAGAGCACGACAACCGTGCGGTTGCGTAACCCCAGGCGTTCGAGTTCTGCCAGAACGCGCCCTACCTGGGCATCCATGTAGCTCACGCAGGCGTAGTAGCCGTGTTTGAGCGTTTCAGCCTGCTGCTGGGTAAGCGGGCCGACGCGCGGGATATCCTCGTAAGCCCGTAGTTCGCCCCAGTTGGAAAGGGCGATCTTCGGCACTTCCTGAGGTGGAAAGGGGTTCGACGCCGCCGGAATATTCTCCGCTTGGTACAAATCCCAGTACTTCTTAGGCGCAATGAACGGCAAATGCGGCTTGAGAAAGCCGACGGCAAGGAAGAACGGCTTCCCTTTCGCCTTGCGAAGCATTTCGAGAGCCGCATCCGCGATGGCGCCGTCCGAATAGGTGTTGTCCGGCACGTCCGCACACTCGTACGCGGGACCGGTCATGGCATTGTATCGGGCGCTGGGCGTGGCAAACTTCTCGTCTTTTGCCGCCGCCGATTTACGGGCCACCAATGCCTTGTTCGCCTCCAGCGCGTACATTGGTCGACCGGCTCGCGGCGGGGCTTCCGACCACGACTCCCGATCATCCAGCCCACCGTGAAAGATTTTTCCCACGCCCTGGGTGAAGTAGCCGTGCTGCTTGAAGTGCTGCGGCAGAGTGATCACGTCCGGCACGGTTTTCCGGAAATGCGTCGTGAGGTCGTAGACTCGCGTCGAATTGGGACGAAGACCAGTCAGCAGACTGGTCCGCGAAGGGGAGCAGCCGGGGGAAACGGGGTCGGGTCTCATTCTATTGCGGAGGTGAGGAGTTTTTGCTACGATGTGCGCATGCCAAGGCGTCCTCGAGTTGCAACGGGAGGGTATGTCTACCACGCGCTGAATCGCGCGGTCGGTCGCGCTACCCTATTTGAAACGGTCGCTGACTACGCGGCTTTCGAGAAGGTGTTTCGCGAAGCGAACGAGCAGATTGACATGC
>JAAYEH010000110.1 GCA_012728855.1 Rhodopirellula sp.
ATCCATCGCTTGGGGGAAAGGGGGTCTTACGCCTTGACCCGGTCGCCCATGCCCCAAACGCATTCCGGCTTGCCTGTCACCGCCCATTCAGAACCCTGCCCGAGTGCTTCGTGAATAATCCGGGCTAGCTTATCTTTACAAACGCGAAACGAGTTTGTCGTATTCAGCATGCGGACCGATCCAAAACCAAATCGCTCTGTCGTCGCGCAACACGGCTAATGCCCGCCGATCCGTATGGAATATATGAGGTCTTTGGTGTGAATCCGTTTGAATTGCAGCGATGGATGACTGGGGGTGTTTTTCCAAAGGTGATAAGTGCGTTTTGCCTGTTCCCGTACATTGTCGGGCAATCGAGCGAATCGCTGCCGGAACCCTTCCGTGGTTCGGGATTTCATAGCAATTCATCCAAATCCCGCGTGCGGCCTTGAGAATCTTCTTCCAAGGCTTCCGCGGCAAGTTTAGCGAGGGCGTCTTGCGATTGGGAAAACGAGCGCTGCCAGCGGTCTTCGTCCTCGATTTCCTGCAAGACAATGGCCGCAAGCGCCTCTTGTCGTTCCGGCGGCAAGGCGGAGGCCTTGGAAAACGCTTCCTGGAGAGTCGTGGTCATGGCAATATTCCCGTAGCGAGTGAATCGGCAACACAATATATTATAGCACCGAAAGCCAATAATGAGCAAGCGCGGACGGCAATTGCAGGGTGCGTGAAACGCACCAATAATACCGGATTAAGTGGTGCGCTTCACGCACCCTACAATGTCTTTCGATCACAATATGAACTTGCTCAAGTCCTCGTCCTTGGTCAGCTCGCTGAGCCGTTCGTTGACGTACGCCGCGCCGATCGGCACGCGGCCTTTTTTCATATCGGGCGCCTCGAAGCTCAATTCTTCCAGCAGCCGTTCCATGATCGTATAGAGCCGCCGGGCGCCGATGTTCTGCGACGTTTGGTTCACTTGGAAGGCGAAATCGGCCAAAGCCTCGACGGCGTCTTGCTGGAAGCTCAACTTTACGCCTTCGGTGGCCAGCAATGCCTCGTATTGTTTGGTCAACGCGCCTTTCGGCTCGGTGAGGATGCGGACGAAATCCTCCTTGCCGAGCGCCTGCAACTCGACGCGGATGGGGAACCGGCCTTGCAGTTCGGGCATCAGTTCGCTCGGCTTGGCGCGGTGGAACGCCCCGGCCGCGATAAAAAGGATGTGGTCGGTGCGCACGTATCCGTAGCGGGTCTGCACGGTGGTCCCCTCGACGATCGGCAACAGGTCGCGTTGCACGCCTTGTCGCGAGACGTCGGCCCCGTGTGCCTGCTCGCTGGCCACGACCTTGTCCATTTCGTCGATGAAGATTATGCCCACGCTCTCGGCCAATTCGATGGCGCTCGCGTTGACCTTCTCCTGATTGATCAGCGCGTCGCATTCCTGCTCGAAGAGCACGCCTCGGGCCTCGGCCACGGTCAATTCCCGCCGGGAGGTGCTCCGCGGCATGATCTTCTCGAACATCCCCTGCAAGTCGATGTCCATCTGCTCCATGCCGATGCCGGTGAGCATCATCGGCACGGCCTTCTGCTCGACCGATAGCTCGACCCGCCGCTGGTCCAACTCGCCGGCGACGAGCATCGC
>JAAYEH010000011.1 GCA_012728855.1 Rhodopirellula sp.
GGAGTATAAGTTGTCGACCTACCTCTTTGCCGAAGTCCATGCCGAGGCCGGTGAGGGCCACGATGTGGCTATGATGAAAGGCTCGCCGGGAGTCGACACCCTCGGCGCAAGCGACACCGAGGTACAGCTCTCCGGTGTGAATGTCTTTCAGAAGAACTTTGGCTACTACGCTAAGAACTTTGACGAGATTCATGCGAACGCCGGGGCGGGGGAAGACAAAGCGGTGCTCACCGACGCCACGGTGGAGGCGGACTACGCCGAGCCCGACGGAGTTGATCTCAAGACTCTGCCCCAGATCCTCTGGCTGAACCAGTTTGAGAAGATCGAATTCTGGGACAGCAGCACAAGCAGCAAGACGGACGACATCGACAACATCGATCAGGTCTTTGCCTGGTGGGAGTGATGCGAAGCTCGACTTCTCAATCTCAGTAGTTCCACCAATCCCAGTATCCTCATTGTGCCCTTGGCTCCGATCTCAGCGGGCGCCCAGCGTCACATCCAACTCAAACTGCGTTCCGAGCCGTTCGATCCGCACCTGCACTCGTTCGCCCGGGCGCATCGCGCGGACCGCGGGGGTGAGTTCCTCACTTCGCTCGATCGGCTGGTCGCCAAACTGAACAATCACGTCGCCCCCCCTCAGTCCGGCCTTCTCGGCCGCGCTACCGGTCACAACCCGCCTTACCGCGAAGCCCGCCGGCTTGTGGTCCACATCCCGCACGACACCAAAGAAAGCCTGCCGCGGGCCGGTCCGTGCCATCGCCGAGGTAATTGGGCTGAACATCCCGGCCAAGTCGCCGAAGGGGTTGGCGAATTCCGGCCGCGCTGCGTTCGTCGCTAGTTGCAGCACGAGTTCCGTGGACATTTCGACGATTCGCCGCATTCCCTCGTAGTCGAGTTTCTCAAAGTCGTCGCTGGGACGGTGATAGTCCTTGTGCAGCCCGGTAAAGAAGTGCAGCACCGGCACGCTTTCCGTATAGAACGCCAGATGATCGCTCGGCCCGAACAGCGCGGGAATTTCGCGGACGCGAAAACCGTACTTGCTCCCCAAATCCCGCAGTAGCGGGCCAAACGCGGGCGATGATTCGTTCCCGCAGATCGTCAGCGTCTCGTGGCGAAGTCGGCCGACCATGTCGAAATTGACCATCGCCACCGTATTCTTGATCGGCATGAGTGGATTGCCCACGTAGTATTCACTACCGATCAGGCCGCTCTCTTCCGCAGTAAAGGCGACGAAGACGAGGCTGCGGCACGGATCGCACGGATCGCCTTGCCGGGCGGCGAGCTGGCGAGCGACCTCGTTCAAGACGGCCGTTCCGGAAGCGTTGTCGTCGGCGCCGTTGTGGATCTCTCGCCCGCCGGGCGCCAGCGAACCGCTCCCGCCGCGGCCGAGGTGGTCGTAGTGGGCGCCCAGGACGATCGCCTCCTCGGCTAACGGCCCACGCCCGTCCAGAATCGCGACGACATTCTTGACAGCCCGGCCACCGCGGCGGCCCGAGACGGAAAACTCCTGAAAGGGCTTCCCGTCGTAGAGGTCGGTCCTCAGGCCCGCGGCGGCAAACTCCTCGGCGATATGCTCGGCGGCCAAGTCGATGCCCGCGGTGCCGATCCCTCGTCCCTCAAGCGTGTCGGACGCCAGGTAACGAACCTCGTCACGCAAACGCTCCTCGACCGCCGTAGGCTCGAAGGAAATCGACGCCGACGCCGGCAGTGTGTGATCCACGGCGACCGGTAACGTGCCTGCGGGTGAGACCGGCGCATGGGGCGACGGCACGATCGCCAGTCGCCAACTCGCCGCGGCGAAAACCAATGCCGCGATCCAAATCGCCCATCGCCAAGGTGCCCGCTGTCTCATTCCACCTCGAGCTACGGTTAGGGACTTTTCCGGAATTCCGGCAAGAGCGACTCACCGTCCACCAACGGCGGCCGTCGGGATGCTCCTGCCATGTCCGCCAGGGTTGGTAGAATGTCGCAAGCCGCGCAAGGCCGATCGCTTTGAACTCCGTCGGGAATGCGTCCCGGCCCCCACACGACGAACGCCTCTTGCGATTTGGATTCCGCGTCGGACGCCACCAGTAATAGAACCGTGTTGCGATGAAGTTTTCGGCTCTGAAGTTCTTGGAGGATTTCTCCCAGAACCGCGTCAAGCGTCGGCCCTGGATCTGGTGGATGCGCCCAGGTCAGGTAAAGGAAAAACGGACGTCCTCGGTAGTGACGCTGCAAATAGTCGACGATTCCCCGGCGAACCAAATCCGCGCCACTCTCGCCCTGCTTGGCTTCGGCGTTGGCTAGAACGCGAAGGCGAGCGCCGTTGCTCCAGAGGAATTCCGGGTAAGCCTGCTCGGCTTCGCCGCGATTGCGGAAGCCGAACCATAGGTCAAACCCGTGTGACCGTGGGTCCGAGGAAACCAGAAGACCCTCCAAACTGCCGTCTCCGATCAGGGCGGTCGTATAGCCGGCCTGCCACAGCAGTTCGGCGAGTGTGAAGTCGTCTGGTTCGATCGCCCCCCGCCGGCCATCGGGGCGTCGTCCCGTGAACAACGACCAGTGCGTGGCGGCGGCGGTTGAACCTGTCTCGGCGACATTCAGGAAACGCGTGCTCTCCTGGCGCAGGCGGTCGAGATTCGGCGTCCCCGATCCCTTAGCCCCTTCACTGCCAACGGCGTTGAGGGACTGTCTCGGAACCACCAGAAGGATCAAGTTGGGAGAATCCTGCCCCGCAACTCGCTGCTGTCGATTCACTTCCCGAATGGCCGCGAGGTTCTCCGCCTTGATCCGGCCCAGCAGTGAATCCGCCTCGCGCAGCCCGGCGCCCATTTCGTCTTGCGAATCTCCCAGCGCGTCCATCGGTATCGATTCAAGAACCGCCTCGAGTCCGCGGATCATCGGATTTTCAGCGGCTGGTGCATCGTCGTCCGCCACTTTGCCCTCGGCGGGCTTTGCAGGTGCTCCGCTGTTGTTCTGTGGAGCCTTCGCCGAAGCATGGTCGCCCAATCCACCGTCAGGATCCGCTTCCTGTCCGCGCGGCCCACAGCCGAAAAACACCAACAACAGCAACCAGACCGGCAGACGCGGTCGCAAAGCGATTCGTAACATTTCGCCGGAACCCCCACGACAGTACAGTTATGAGACTATGCGCATTATAAGCAGTATGGGAAGTATAAGCAAAGGCTCGCCACTTTGAGGCGCGATTCACCCGGCGATTATCTGCTGGCGGCAAGCGTGGAATACCTTCGCCCGAAGTCAACGCCCCAGTGTGCCTGGAGATCTGGCGGAACGGCTGGAATGACCGTGTCACCCCAACAATAGAACTGACGGGTATCAAATCCAGCCGGTAGTGTGGCTTGGTGAACCCTCAGACTCGGGCGATCCATTCCGCCACCATGAGCCCCGAGGCTTTGCCCTCAAAGCAGAAAAGGGGTGATTGGCTGTGGCCAGGGAGGCGGGACGGAGATGAACTTGGACAAACAATCTAAGTTGTAAATTCGGCGGGTGTTATAACAAGTGGGCGCACGAAGATTCGAACTTCGGACCTCGTCCTTATCAGCCAATCCCGGTCATTCTCGTAAGGCCCTTTTCTCTCAACACGTTAGCTATCAGTCTACCGCCGGTAGCAAGCTTTGCAAGCGTTGCGATGAATTGCAAGCGTAACTCGTTGCGGGGCTTGGAAATGCGAAGGACAGACGGGTTGCGGCGGGCGGCAAATTCGAGCCAAGAATGGTCAATTACCACTTTGCCGAGACGGCGGTGAGGTACGGCAAAGCCCGCTCGGTTCCGCTACTGCCGAAAGTGGAACCACCTGTCATAATGCGTCCGCCGGCCGGCGGGAAATCATGTTTGCCGGTACGCTGCACTTCGGCTTGTCAACCGCCGGCCGGCACTTCTACGGTTGGCCCGGCAGCCACAAAGGCAAGCTTCAGGAGTCCCGCATTGGGCAAGTATCAAGTCATCGCCTACGCCTTCGTGACCGTCGACCTGGTTGCCGAGTCGCCCGACCAGGCCGCCCAGGCTTGGCAGAAGTGGCGAGACGACAACCCCGAGCCGGCCTTCGCCGGCGGGAAGGTGCTCATCGTCCAAGATCCGCTGCCCCGGCTGTTCGATGAGTCCGGCGTCGTTGGGGCTATTCACCGCGGCCGGATCGTCGGGAAGTGAGTTTGCACGCTGGCACCTAGCTTCCAGCGTGTAAACTCCATCGGAGAAAACGGCCGCGGCGATGTACTGCCGATTCGTCCCCGCCGCCTTCGCTCGGACGGCGTCGGTTTCCCGATCGTGCGAATCGATCTGTTCCCCAAATAATTGGGGAACAGACGCCTGCTTCTCGCCGCGAGCCTTGCCTTTCGCTTGAGCCTGCCGCTGCTTGGCGTCGGCCTTGATCTGGGTGAGCTTCGCCTGGCAGCCGTCGAGCATGTCGGAGGTTATTTCGCGCGACATAACGGCCCTTCGCCTACCTGATGACTACCTGAAACCGCTTCCGCTCGGTCTGGATTCGCTGGGCGAGTTCGCGAACGTGACGGGCGCATGCCGGGCACACCAAGGCATCCTCCGCACCCGGAAGGGCCGGCTCCCAGGTCGTCTCGTTGGGCGTCCACAGTCCGCACCAGCCGCATTCGGACAGGTCGGCGGAGCATTCCGGGCACAGCACCCGCCCGCTCGCGTCCGCGGCCGTGGCGATCGTGGGCCACCACAAACGGCACGCCTGGCAGGGCGTGTATTCGCCGCGAAGGCACTCGCCGCAAAGCATCCCGTCGCCGGCCGTCTCCCGCAGCTCGCCGGCGCGGCCGCATTCCTCGCAGACCATCGTTTCCTCTGTAATGCTCATCGCTTCTTTCCCAGGCTCCCGGGCCGGTTGACCGCGGCCGGCGCGGGCGTTTCATCTGCCGACCTATCACCTGTCATACTCCAAGAAAGGCCTCGGGAACCGGAAGGCCCGCCATCGCCCTTGCGATGATCTCCGGCGCCCTGACGTAGTGTTGCCTGGTCGTTTCGGCCTCGGAGTGGCCAAGCATAAGCTGCGCGGCCGCGGGGCTTGCATCCCATAGGCTCGTTCCCAGCGTTCGCCGTAGGCTGTGCAACGTGAACCGCTCCGCCGGCGGAATGTCGGCCGCGGTAAGCAGCCGGTCCCAGCACCGGCCGAAGGCCTTCATCGCTGCGTCTCGGGAGCCCGCCGCGGGCCAAGGAAAGACCAGCGTCCTATCACTTCGGATTGACCGGAGATGCTCAAGAGTCACGTCGGTCAGCGGGGTAATCATCGGCCGCCGGCCTTTCAGGTGCTTTGCCGGAATGAAGAGCCAACGCTTGTCCCAATCCACGTGGGACCATTCCAACTCGAATAAGCTTCGCCGGCGGAGACCCGTTGACCAGGCGGTGACGATGAAACACTTCCACCAGGCGGAAGGCTTGAAGGTTGCCCACAACTTGGGCGCGTCCATGGAGAACGCCGCCCGGTAAATCGCGTTGACCTGTTCCTCCGTCACGGTCTTCCGCATCGACCATTCAGCCCTCGGGGGCTTGACCCACGGCGGATCGGAGACGAGTCCCGCCGCGTCTCGATTGCGGCGCCCGGGCTTCCCGCATTTGTCCAAGACGGTTTGGATGTGCCGCAAGTTAGCGCGAACCGTGTTCGGCGACGCTCGAGTAACGCCATCCTTGCCCGGCGACTTCGCCGCGGCGTCGCGGAAGAGCGCCAGCGTCTGCGCGGTGATTTCCTGCACCGGCGGATCCTTGGTCAACAGCCTCCACTTGTTCAAGCAGCTTCGATAGCTGGCAACCGTGTCGCCCGACGCGTCGGCCAGTCGGACGGGGCGGTACCAAGTTTCAAAGAACGTGGTCAACGTCGTCTCGCCGGACATGGGGAACAACATCTCGCCATGCGATCGGGTCCACTTGTCGCAGAATGCCGCTTGGCGGATGTAGCTCCCCACGTCGCCAAGAATCGCGTCGGTCCCGGCCATTTTTCGGACTACGGCGATTGCGGCTTGAACGCCCCGCTCTTCTTCGCGGTGCCAGATCTCCGCATGGTCTCGCTTCCATTGGCGGACTGCCTCGAAAGCGGCTCCCGCCTCGGCCGCCGCCTCCTGGAGCGTATGGCCGGCGGCCAACAATGACGTCACCTTTCGAATGCCCTCTTCAACGCGCGGGGAAATCCGGGCCCGGACCAGGCCGGTTTCTTCGATGGCCCGGTTCCACAGGTCGACGTGGGCGGTACGCCAGCCTTCGACCGTGCGAGCTGGTGTCTTGAGGGCCTCGCCGATTTCCGCGTAGGTCTTGCCTTCAGTCCACAACCGCGCGGCCGCGGTGATCTGCTGGCGAACGTAGGCGGTTGCTTCCCGGTTGCGAAGATCGAACGATTCATTCGGCGGAGGGCCTTTCTTCGCGCGGAAGCCTTCGGGTTGGCTATCAGCCCAAATGTCGCGGTAGTCCGCTCGCCACTGGTACACCCGGGACGGCGAGACGTTTAACTCCGCCGCGATTTCCGAGTAGGTCATGCCGGCAGACTGAAGCCTCGCGGCCTGCCTCACCTGGTCACTCGCCTGGTCAGCAGAAACCGTTCGTTTGCTCTCAAACCCATCCGGCAGTTGCGACTTCCAGAGCGCCGAGTATGCCGCTCGCCACTGGTACACCCGGGACGGCAAGACGTTTAGCTCCGCGGCAATTTCCCGATAGGTTTTGCCCTCTCCCCGAAGTCTCGCGGCCCGCTCTACCTTTCGCGTCGTTTCTATGCTCCTCGGAGTTTTCATACTGCACCCCCTTCCGTGCCCCAATGAAAGCGGGTGTACCGGACAACCACTGCCCACAATCGACCCGGAAGCCCTTTCTGAAGGGCGTTGCGGTTGAAGAGCCGCACAAAGGTTTGGGCGTCACGAAGCGGCAGATTCTTGGAATGCAGCTCCGCGGCGACAACCCGGTCCGGCAGGTGCCATGGCCTCGTAGGGGTGAAGTCGTCTGGGCATTCCAGAATCAAAACAGCGTTTCGGGGTCGCGACATGGAAAACCTCCTGCGCCAGCAAGGCGCATAGAAAGAGCCAAAGCCCGGCCACGCGCTGTCTGGTGCTTGGGGCACCCGGCACGCCTCGCTCCCCGCCTGCGCGGTTCAACGCTTGTGCGTGCCGACACGTGGTCGGGCTCTGGCTCTCTGACGTTGAAGTACATCAGCAACTCCCAAGTTAGACATTGGCAGTGTACCGGCGGGGGGCCGCCCCCGTCAACTAGTTCCGAAAGTGGAACGGTCCGCAACGACTCCCGCAGCAGCCCCCGGCCGCTTATGTCGCGCGAAATGGCCGCCGCCCCTTGCCCCTGTTATGCCGGTATCTCGAAGCACTCAAGGTTCTCAAGGTGTTTGAGCGACTCGGCAGATTTGGCCGTGTTCTCGACAATGGCCTTGATGGCCTGCGGATCGATTTCGCGCTTTTCGCGGTCATTTGACGTGGCGGTCAAGTTTGCGTAAGCGGCTCGGCATTGATCGTCCTGGCTGGCCCGACCGTCCTGGGTGTCCTTGGACGTGGGGATTGCCTTTGGAGCGATCCGGGAAGCGTTTTGGGCCGCGGTATCTGGCGCATTGGCCTGGGTCGGAGGGAGTTCGGGGACTCGGCTGCCTTCAATGGCGATCGCCGGCAAATCCGGAAGGGATGGCAACTCGACGCCAAGCGGCGGCAAATCCGGAAGGGATGGCAACTCGACGCCAAGCGGCGGCAAATCCGGAAGGGATGGTATCTCGACACCAATCGCCGGCAAATCCGAAAGGGATGGCAACTCGACGCCAAGCGGCGGTAACGCGGGAGCCTGGATGCCTTGGGCGGCGATCGCCGGGGGCGAGTGCGTTTCTGGGCTCGCTGCCGGCGGCCTGGCTGGCTCATGATTACCGCTCCCCGATCGCGTTGCCGCCTGCAAAATCGCGTGGTACGCCTTGGCGCTCCCTCGCTCCATTGCCCCGGCAAAATGGCCCGACGCTTCTTCAACTTTCCGGGTTGTTTCGTCCGCGTTCTCGACCGCTACGTCCCGGATCTTGCGCATCTGTTCTTCAACGGCTCTCGCTTGGGTCTCTCCGTCAATGAACCCTTGCGAGAAAAGGCTGTTGATTCGGTCGATCTCCGATTGGGCGACTTCCGCCGGGGTCATCACCTCACGTCGCAGCCTTTCCGCCTCCTGGACTGCGCCGGCGAACTCGGCCGCTTCGGCCTTGGCACGCTCCAGTTGTTCCGCCATCTGCCGGACCTGGTCAAGCTGGTCGCCCGTGGCGCCGGCCGCCATTGCGTCGTACACCGTCTTGGCAGCGTCGCCCATGTCGAGCGTGTCGATCTGCTCTTGGAGACGGCTGAGTATCTGGCCGACTTGCCCCGCCGCTTCGTCCGCGCCTTCCCCCATCGCCTCTCCCATCGCGTCTCCCAAGCCGGTGAAGGCCGCCGCGGCTCCCACGGCCTGGCTGCGCGCCTCTGCCATCTGTTCGGCAATCTCCCTGGCTCGCTCGGAAGGGGTCTTGTCCGTAAAAGCCTTGTCGAACTGCTTCCATTCGACGTCCGTTGCATCCTGGAGCGAATCGGCAAACACGCGAGCCGAATCCGCCAAGTCGCCGAACTTGCCGCCGACTCCCGGGAGCTTCTCCGCCAATTCCAGAGTTCCGGCCACGCCGCTGGCAATGCTTGCGAATGCCCCGACAATCACGGCTTGGCCTGCCTGGATGCCGTCGTATGCCAAGTCGACGATGTCCGAAACAGCACCAAACGCCGTTCCGATCCAGCCGACGGCATTGGCCGTTCGGTCGGCCGCATCGGCCGTGCCCGTCAAAGCGCTTTGCGTGTCGGTGGCAAACAGTCGCACGTAAGGCAGAATCTCTGCACCGATGGTCTCGCCGATGTCGCCCAGAGTGTTGGTGAGTTGCGTCATTGGATCGGCCATGGCTTTGGCCGCCCCTCCGAACTCGCCCGCCAGTTCGTCCAGAATAACCCCCTGAGCGCCGGCCACGTCGCCGGCCTCCATCATGGTCTTAATCATGTCGCGCTGTTGATCGGTGAAACTCACGCCGACGTCGGAGAGGGCCGAGACGCCCTTGATCGGATCGTTCAGCGCTTTGCCAAGCTGAATTGTCGCTCCCTTCAAGTCGCCGCCCATCACGGCCGCCATGTCCAGAATAGCCTCCGTGGCTCGATTGAAGTTGTCTCCCTTGACTTGCTTGAATGTGGCCAGAAGAGCCTGAGAATTGATGATCGCTTCATCGCCGAAGTTCGTCACGCTCTGAAGCTGCCCCGCGTAGTCCTTCAATTGCGAGACGGTGAAGCCGGCCGCGTTCCCCGTGGCCGCCAGCGTGGCGCCAAGCTTTCGCTCCGCGTCTTCTTGAACCTTGGCTAGCGATATAGTCTTGGCCACCGTGGCACTCAGGCTGCCCACGCCAAGAGCCCCAAGAAACGCGCCGCCCATCATCATCGCCCCGCGACTGATTCGGGCCGACGCCGCCTCCGCGGCTTGCGCCGTGGCGGAGAGTTCCCCGCGAGCGCCCTTCATCCCGGAAGTGAAACCGGTCGTCTTGGACGTCAGGTTGATAACCAAGTCGTACACGGCAGACATGAGAAACCTTTCTTATCTAGGCTCCTGTGATCGCCTGAAAGAGGGGCCGCTGTCGGTCTACTCACCCCCCAAAGAATTTTTATTTGAACCGGGGGAGCATTCTCGCGAGATTCCTGGGTAGTGCGGTCTACGCGCAAAACGCTCCAAGGATTTTACCCCCCCTCCCCCATAGTCACTGTTCGGTCGCGGATCCCAACAGACGTCCCAGGCATGGCGGGGCAGTCGGTCAAGCCGATGTGCAGTAGGGTAGCCCGCTCGACCACCTCGACATGGTTTCCGTTGCTGGTAATGGCGGACGCTTTCTCCACCTGGTACCGGATCGACACACCGCGGACCCTGCCAGACCGAACCAACAGCTCCAGCCGCCGACCCTCGATGCTTTTCGGCGGGTGCAGTTCGTACCGAAGGCAGCCGCTGTCTTCCCATACTCGCAGAGTGCCGTCACAAGTTTGCCCGTACATCGGGCCGGAGTGCTGCCAAACGGCCTCCACGTTGCCGCCATCGGCGAGCGAAGCGGTGAACGCTCCAGGGGCAATGCGGCAGAACCGGCCGTCGGCGGCCTGGTTGCTGTCACGCCCGAACGGGCAAGCGATCCCTTCGATTACCACGGGCAGCCGATCCGGCGAGTCGGCACGCCCTCCCGGCTGCTTCAGGGCGAGATTCAGTAGGTCGGCCTTCTGGCTCTGTAGAAACGCCAACCGTTGCCGATGATTGAAGACAGAGGCAGAAGCGGAGGGCGAACCGCCGGGCCCGGCATTCCGCCGCCGATCGCCGCCGCCAAGTTCCTTGAGGATCGTCTCCATGGTCGCAACCCGATCGGCCATGCCTCGCTTGACGGCCTCCCTGGCGTTGAACATTCGCCCTTCGCCGAACTGCCGGGCAACGTATGCCGCCGATCGGCGTCGATACCGGGCAACGGCATCGACGAATACCCGGCCCTTCTCGTTGACCTGGTGCTGAAGGCACTTTCGGGCCTCATCGTTCAGCGGTCGGTCGTTCCGTCGTTCGGCCTTGTACTTGCCCGCGGTTACGTAGCTGGTCTTGATTCCCGCCTTGGCAAGCGCCCCGCTCTTGTCGGTGTGGACGGCAACCACGCCGATCGACCCGACCTCGCCACTTGGAGTGACCGCCACTTCTCCGGCCGCTGAAGCGATCCAATAGCCTCCACTCCCTGCATACGGGTTCACTGCGGCGATAATCCGCTTGCGGCCGCGGGCCTGATAGATTTTCTCGGCCAGCTCCTGAACCCCGAAGTACTCGCCCCCGGGGCTGTCGATCTCCAAGGCGATCACGTCCACGTCACGGTCGCGGACCAGGCGGTCGAACTGCCGCCCGAAGTCTTCCAAGGCAACACCTCTCAGAAGGTCCGTCAACAAGGTCCGTCTCGCCGTGTGCGGGCCGACCAACGGAAGAATCGCCACGCCGTTGCGGATCCGCGGCTCGCTCGAATTCCGAACCCCGACACGTCCAGCGCGGACCAGCTCGCCGCAACGAACCATCATACGCATCGCCTCAATGGTTTGCGGCATGGCAGCCCAGACGTCAGGTTCGCTCAATGTCGCTGCAAGGGAGAGCATCGCTTCGGTTCCTTTCGTTTCAGCCCGGGCAGCCGGCCAGCCAGGCGCTCAGGCATAGCCGGCATGCGCCGGGCGCAACTCCACAGCCCACCGCGGCCCCCGCCGGGTACCGCTGGTAGACCGTCGCCTTTTACAGCATTACGGCAACCGACTTTGGCAACTCCGGCTCGAGGGCGGCCAGTAGCCCGGGCAGGTCTCCAAGGCTCGGCGCTTCCAGAACAAGCCGCTCGGCAGCCCGGCGGGCTTCGGCGATCGCCCGGAATGCCGCAGGGATCGCTTCAAGATCGGCGACAATTTCGCTTCGCACATGGCCCCAGTCGTCCGGCGGCAGCTTGACCGTTTTCGACGGGTGGCCATTCTTACGAATCGTTTCCGACAGCCGCTCCATCCGGCCGATGAATTCGGCGACCGGCGCGGGCGACAGGTCGCGGAGCTGTCGTTCGATTTTCTCGCGTTCGTTCTCAAGGGCGTACACTTGAGCGGGAACCGCGTTCGCGTCTCTCAACTCTCCCCATGCGAGCCGAATCTCAGCAACGGCTCGGTTCATGATTTCTCGCTTCGCCTTGACGGCGGCCATGCGCTGCTCGTACAACGCGCCGATCTCTTTGGTCAATTCCGCCCGCCGTTCGGCGAGTGCTTCGCGCTCGCCCTGCATTTCCATCTCCACCTCGGCAGCCTCTTCGGCAGCCATTCGCCGGAATATTCTGCTGCGTAGCAGGCTGTCGATCCGATTGGTCGTAAGCATTCTAAAACTCCTTTGCTTGCGTTGATGATTTGGGTCAGAGTTGCACGGCAACGCGCGGCGCTCGCCCGCGGGGCCTCGGGCTTTGGGCATACCGCCGAATCGCCCCAAGGTCTCCCCGGGAGAAGACGCGATTGCCGGCGCCGTCGCGTACAACATCCGGCAGCTTGCCGGTTCGAAGCCAGTAATCGAGCTGGCTCGACGTCACGCGGACACCCTCTTGCTCGAGCGTCGCCAGAGTTTCACTGAGCGTCATGGAAGATCCTTTCGCATAGCGGTTGGGCGGGAAATTCGGTTACTATCCCCAATTCCAAATGCCTTTTCCCATCGATTCGGCGCGGCGTCAACATTGCTTTTGAGCCGCCCGCAAATGGGCCACCTCTCGTGGTATGGCCGGCGGCCCATTCACCTCGATTCATCGTCTGCAAGGGTGAAGCTCAAGGCGGCCTGGTACACGGACGGCCGCCGCTGGCAGTCGCCACGGCACTCCCGGCAAACCGGAATCCGAGCCTGGTCCACCAGTCGAACGAAGACGGCCGCCGCCCGCTGGCCGCAAAACTGACAGGGCATTTCGCGCGACATATCGCTCATCGCATCCTTTCAAAGCACGTAGGGCCAACGTCGTTCCACCGGCCGCGGCTCGGACGGGTTTGGCTTCAAGCCATCCTTCGGCCACGGATCGCCGATCCACTCTACCGCCAACCCGGGAACCGCCGGCGGGTGACAGTTTCCGCAAACCAGAACACCATAGATCGAGAGCCACCACCAGCGGTGATGACACCAGCCGCATTCCTTCTCGGCTTTCTGCGATCGCTCCGGATGCGAAGCCGGCTGCCGCCGATCGCCGCGGCCGTCGCCGGCAAAGTCGCGGGCGCCCGGACCGACCTGGTTCGCCTTGCGCCGGTTCATGTCGCGCGACATAGCGGCCGGCTCCCGCGTCTGCCGATCGGCCGCGGCCGTCGCCGTCGGCGGCTCGTTGCTGAACAACGTCGGCTGGTTCGATGCGGTTCGCGTCATGATGCCTTCCGGTACGGTGGTTGCGGAGTATCGTTTGCTCGCTTGGCCTGGTCCGCAAGCTGCTTTCGTTTCGCCGCTCGCCGTCGGCGTTCTTCGGCAAGACGGCTCTTGGACCAGACGGGGCCTTGATCGGTTTGCTTGGTTTTCATGTGTTGACTTACGCAAGAGGGTTGTTTGTCGAAACCGCCGCGGCCGAAACAGCGTTATGGGCTTCGCGATCGGGGCTCACACCAGCCTGGGTGCGTCCTCGCCCACGCCAGCAGCACGGCGCCCGGTTTCTTTATCGATTGGGACCGTCGCCCTTCGGTGATGCCTCGCAATTTCTCGCGAAGATCCTGAAGGTCGATCTCGCCCTTCAACACCAGGTCAGCCACTCGCCCGGGAATGGATTCATGCATGGACGAATCCCGCACGGCGTTGACGATATCTGCGACAAGTTTTGCCCGGTCTTCCGCTGGCGTAGACTTTACGGCCTCGCGTAGAGCTTCAGGGATCGTGTCGGCGAGTCGCCCCGAGTTGCCTCCATGGTCCATGGTATCTATGGATCTATGGGGCGATGGGATGCGCATGCGCTTCTCAATGGATCCATGGGGTGCAGAACCGGAACCGGTTCCGGATGCGCCCTCCAATTTCTCAAGACGGCGGATCTCTGCGTCCCGCCGCTGGATGGTTTCCGAGTCGGTTAGCGGCTTGGCGTCCCAGGAGTATTCGCCTTGCACATCCGGAACCGGTTCCGTTTGCGCCCTTGCATCCGGAACCGGTTCCGTTTGCGCGCTCACATCCGGAACCGGTTCCGGATCGTCGAGTTGAGAGAGTATCCGGACGGTCGGCCGCTCATCGTCGAAGAGTTGCCCGTTGGGCTCGCCACCAACGACCCGCCTTGGTCCGTGAGTCGTGGTCTTTCGGTCCGGCGGCGTGAGCATCGCGGGATCTCGAAAGAGGATTGTTACCTTGCCATCGCGGGCTTGCCATTGATTCAGGCTTTGCCTTGCAAGGCCCGACAATCGACGATTCACGCTCGAAGCGCCGATTCCCATAACGCGCATCAACTCCGCGTAGCTGGTTTCCAATCGATCGGAACCGCTCGGACACATCCCCGCCATGGCGTACCAGGCGTCCTTGTGTTCCTTCCGAAGTCCGGGCCATCGGTCGATCACAGGCCAAAGCCGGTCCCGGTCATCTGCCGGGGAAAATGTCTTCGCTGGGTCGCGATTCATTCGCGTGAAGTGCCTCCGAACGTGGATGTGGAAATCGCCCGGCCGTGAGCGAGAACTGCGAGGGGCAATCGCGGGCGGAGAATCGGCCGCAATGGATTGGGAGCCAGAATGGCGGTAGAATGTGCATGTGCGTTCCTATTGCGGCCGTCGGGCGGCGTGTCCGGCGGCCGTCTTCTTGCGCTATGCCGCGTCGGGGCCGGCTTTGTCGAACCGATCCAACTCGGCTTCCGCGCGGGCGTGCCCCGGCCGGCGCCGCTTGTCGCTCTTGGGCGTCTGCTTGGTCAGCGTATCATTCGCTCGCTGGTGGAATCGCTCGAGGGCTTCCGCCGTTGTGAAGCGGCGGCCAAGATGTACGAACGTTTCCAACGTGACCCCGCGCCGGCCCTCAAGGGCGGCTCGCCAGATCGTGCTTGGATGAACGCTTTCGCGGCGGGCCGCCTCGGTCAGCGTTAGCCGCGTTTCGCCGAAGAGTTTCTTTAGCTTGGGGTCCATTGCTCCACCTCGCAAACCGTGCATAGAAGTGCCACGGTTCGATGGTAGAGCGGACGAAACAAGAAGTCAGGGACATTTTAGGGACACTCAAGCGGGCGGACTGTCCGGCCGATAGTAGCCGCCCAGCTTGCGATCGCTCCGCACCAGGCAGTTCGCTTTCAGGTCACCGAGATATCCTGGTCGGTAAAGCTGCCTTGGGTCAATGTCCAACTTGGCGGCCAGGGATTCCTTCTTAAGCGCACGCCCGTCCAACTCTGCCCAAATCCTCTTTTCCGGATCGTGCATTTCTCGCTTGAGTATCGAGGCAACTTGCGATTCAGTGAGTTTGCTGGCCAATTGAATCTGGCACCAGGACATTACTTCATCGAGGAAGCGGCGCGCCGCCTCCCGGTTCGGCACTGCGGCGGGTTCCGGTGGATGAAATGCCCCCGTGATGCCTCGTAAGAATCGCCATGTTTCCGCCACAGCGTCGGCAAGTGGATTTTCAGGAAGGCCGAACATCCATTCATTGAGTGTTGGCGGGCGATGGTTGTTTGGTCCTAACAGCTCAAATCGCAGGCTTGCTACGTCGGCCATCCAGTCATCGGTTTTCGCTTCTTGCTTGTACTCCACGTACATCAGCGGAGCGGCCAATTGAAGCACGTTGTCTGGCCGCAGAAGCAACCCTTCCGTGTCTTTCTGGCCACGCCGAAGGTACGCGATCATTGCGGCATCTCCAGAAAGCCACAGGCGACCGATCGCAAGACGCAGCAGCCGACACCACACAAACAGATCCTGCGGTTCACGCACTGGCGTCTTTGCTTGTCCAAGCAGACGGCGTGCCCACTGATCGGCTCCATATAGTCGCGCGCACTCCACGAGGTTTCGCAGGTGCAACCCGAAATCGCCCGCTTCCGGCGCGACGCCGTAATCTCCGTCAGTGCGTCCCGTCGCTTCGCCGGAATCCCATCGTGTCCACCACGGAGACGCCCCCGGCATTGAGAAAGCTAGGTGGCCAGGGAATCGGAATTCGCCGGCCAGCTTGTAGGCGTAGCGGCAACGTTTCTGCCACAGACTCAGCGTCCGTTCTGCCTCGCGTTCGAGGGTCGAAACGTTTGGGTATTTCCCGCTGGGCCCGGCTATTACTGCGGGCGAACGCCGGACCGCCAGCCAAGAAGTGTCTGCCATCTCGCCATCCTTTCAGCCGGGCCGGCGGGCGAGCGGGGCGGAAAGGATGGAGACCGCCGGCAGCTCGCCCGCCGCGTTGGGCCGGCAAGGGATCAGCTCGCCGGCCGCCCGGGTGTTTCGTGTGTTACCCTACCTCTCGAACAATGCTTCTCGCCAACTCGAAATTCCGCTCCGCGTAGACCTGGGTGACGTCGGCCTTGGCGTGTCCCAGCACAACCTGGCTTCCTTCGACGCCGTACTTCCGCCGGATCTTCGACGCCGCGGTATGCCGCAGACGGTTGGGAGACCAGCGGGGAACGTCCGCCTTATCACATGCCCGGTGGATCGCTCGCCGGTAGGAATCGCGGGTGTACCGCTCGCCGGCCTTTGTCCGCGGGTTGCGTTTGGGGCGCCGCTTGGCCTGGCTGGGCGTCATGGGCGTCTTGCGGTTGGCTCGCTTCTGGGCACAGAACCGCTTTATCACCTCGCTGGGCGAAAAGCAGTAGGCCGTCTCAGCCCGCAACAGGTACGGCGCCAGGATCTCTTGCCCCCGGGGGCCGATGAAGATGATCCGGTCCAGGTCGTGATGCTCGTTTTTGTGACTTCCGGGGCGGTACTCCCAGATCTCTCCGGATCGGTCGACGTCGCCGGGCCGGATAATGCAAACCTCATCCGGCCGGCAGCCGGTAAGCCGCTGCAGCCGGACCATATCCGCCAGGGTGGGAGACAGCTTCGCGAGCGTCGTTTCCACGGTGGCGTCGGAGATCTGCTTGACGCCCTTGCCCTCTGGGGCCTCGCTACGTCCCTTCTTAAGCCCTACGACGGTCAGGAGGGCTCGCCAGACCGTCTCTTCCAGCAGCCCCTCCTCGCTGCCCCAGCGGAAGATTTGGCGGATGATCCGCACCCGCTTGTTGATCGTCTCGCGGGCCAGCCGTCGCGGCGGCGCCGGATCCGGCTCCGCGGCCTGGTCGGCCTCGTGGTCGCGGTCCGGGCTTTTCGGCTGGGGAGTCCATCGCAGGTCGATGAGCGTTTGCCGGACGGCCTTCAGTTGCCGGGGGCCGAATTCCGCGGCGGGCGTGTCCCCGTACAGCCGCCGCATGGGGCGAATGGCCTGCTTGATCGCTTCGATACTGGAGGTAGGCTTGCCGTTTTTCAAGTAGTACGTCTTGGCGTGCCGGACGTAGAGCGTGAGCAGTTCCGAGACGTCCAGGCCGGATTGACTCCCGGCTTTCGGCAAATGCCGATTGTTGGCGAGCCATTCGGCGATGAGACGGTCGTATTTCCGCCGGGCGGCCTCGGTACCGTACCGGCCAAGGTAGTGGTGCTTGCCGTCGAGCGTGACGGCCGCCCGCCCACTGGGTTTGTGGTGCCTCAGTTTGGGCAGCGGGCGCGTGCGAACCTGGGGAGAATTGGGCATGTGCGTTCCCTTTCTCTGGAAAGTGGTAATTTACCACGTTTCGCCAAGAGCAAAGGGCCGCACTGCCGACCATCGGCAGGTATCCTAAATGCTTGGATCGGCCAAACTTACAACAAGTGGGCGCACGAAGATTCGAACTTCGGACCTCGTCCTTATCAGGGACGCGCTCTAACCAACTGAGCTATGCGCCCGGTTCCAGGCCATCGGCCAAGAGCCTAATTGTATAGATCTCACGTCGGCTGTCAAAGGCTCCGCGATGATCCCCGTCGAGCGTCTGTCCGCCAAGTGAGGGGATTCATGTGCGAGAAGTTCCGGCGAATCGCAGGAATCGAGCGTGTTTGGTGGAACGGTTCACCTAATCGGAAAAATCGCTGTAATCGGATCATGTTACCAGCCCGGCCCGCCGAAAGAGATTATGGTCTCCGGGGCTGCCCCGGCTTTCTGCAATTGGCGTTCATACGAGGATTACGGCATGAAGATCAGGATTTTCCCCCGCTGGGTTACATGGCAGATCGCGCTGGCCCT
Organism: Rhodopirellula sp.; assembly: GCA_012728855.1. GTDB lineage: Bacteria > Planctomycetota > Planctomycetia > Pirellulales > Thermoguttaceae > JABWBD01. The sequence continues at coordinate 17,689 of JAAYEH010000011.1, forward strand.
GCCGATTTGTGCAACCGTCGCCGTGGGCGCCAACCCATCGGCGGAGCAGGCCCTGCAGTTGGCTCCACTTCAAACGGATGTCGATTACGCACAACCCAGCAACGACGAAGCGGCGAAATGCAGGATCCGAGCGGAAAAAGAGAAAGGAGGAGTCGGTTGGGTTGTTGAAGACGCCAACGGAATGACCCTGCGGCGGTTCTTCGACACCAATGGAGACAACGTGGTCGACCAGTGGGCTTATTTCAAGGATGGACTGGAAGTCTATCGGGACATCGACAGCGATTCCAACGGCAAAGCCGACCAGTATCGCTGGTTCCACACGGGGGGCAGTCGATGGGGCCTCGACAAGGACGAGGACGGACGGATCGATGCCTGGAAGGCCATCTCTCCGGAAGAAGCGACCGCAGAGATCGTCGCCGCTCTGGCCAATCGCGACGCCGAGCGGTTTGCGAGGGTCGCGTTGACCACAAAGGAGCTGCCATCGCTCGGTCTGGGAAAAGAAAAGAACGAGCAATTGGCGGAGAAAGTCGAAGGGCTAACCGCCGGCTTCGAACAGTTGATCGCCAAGCAGAAGACGGTCTCCCCGCAAACCAAGTGGCTGCAGTTCAGCGGCAATCAGCCGGGAGTCGTTCCTGAGGGGACTGCCGGATCCACGAAAGATCTACGCGTGTATGAGAACGTGGTTGCGATTGTCCAGAGCGGTGAAGCGCATGGGCAAATCCCCATCGGTACGCTTGTCGAAGTCGGGCCTGTTTGGCGAGTGATCGACCTGCCCGTCCTCGACGCGGGGAAACAGGGTGAGGTGGCCATCGGTTTCTTTTTCCGCTCCCCGCTGGCCAACCGCGAACCCGTGGTCGCCGGTGGGCAGGCAGAGGAGGCTCAGAAGTTCCTGGCCGAGCTGGAAAAGGTGGATTCAGCCGCCAGCCAGGCCGCCACTTCCGAAGAACTCGCGAAGTTCAACGCCCGCCGCGCGGATCTTGTTGAGCAGATTGCCGATCAAGCCGCTAGTCCCGAGGATCGTGCGATGTGGCTCCGCCAGTTGGCCGATACGGTAAGCGCCGCCGTCCAATCCGGCGCGTATCCAGACGGCGCCGAGCGTTTGGAGGCGTTGTTTGAAAAGCTCCAGAAGAACGCGAAAGACCAGGAGTTGGCCGCCTATGTGCGATTCCGGCAACTTTCGGCGGCCTACGGATTGAGTGTCCAGTCGCCGAACGCCGACTTTGCCAAGATTCAAACCGATTGGTTGAAGCAACTCGAAGAGTACGTGGCGGCCTACCCGAAGAGCCCCGACACGGCGGAGGCGCTGCTGCAATTGGGCATCGCCCAGGAATTTGCCGGTCAGGAAGACGATGCGAAGAAGTGGTTTGGCCGGATCGTCGAGACGTTTCCCGATTCGCTCGCCGCACGCAAAGCCGCCGGCGCGAAGAGGCGGTTAGATTCGGTCGGGAAGACCTTGGAGTTTCAGGGCAAGAACGCGGCGGGAGGTTCGATCGATCTGGCAAGCTTCCGCGGCAAGGTCGTCCTGATCCACTACTGGGCTACGTGGTGTGAGCCCTGCAAGCAGGATATGACGACCATCGGAGAACTACTGGGAAAGTACGGTCGATCGGGGTTCGCCGCCATTGGGGTCAATGTCGACAACACCGCCGAGGAGATGTCCTCCTACGTCCGTCAAAGTCGTATCGCCTGGCCTCAGGTGTTCGAGGATGGAGGACTGGAAGGCCGCCCCGCACAGGAATTGGGCATTCTTACTCTTCCCACCATGCTGCTGGTCGATCAGCAGGGACAGGTGGTGAATCGCAATGTCCAGGCTGCCGAATTAGAACGAGAACTGAAGCGGTTGGTTCGTTAACGTCGTCGGCACGGCTCCGACGCAGACAGATCCCGCTTGCCGGCTGGGGGCTCGGTAACAAGCTCCCGCTTGGCAAGCGGGAGCTACTTTTGTCACCCGCCGATACGAACATCGGAGCCACGACTGAAATCGCAGGTCGCAGTCAAGACCATCACCGAGAGAGTCGCCCCTGCTCCAAGCCACGCTCCCGGTTTACCGCCAAGCGAAACGATGGTGGTTGCGCCGACGATCGCCAGGCAAATGAGAAAGATGGTTTGGCAGGCGGTTTGATGTCGGGATCCCTCGCTGACCCGTGCCGCCAACCCGCTGAACAACCCTATCGTGAGAACAACAACGTGCAGAAACAGGATCGCTTGAACACCGGCCATCATCGTGCCTCCCAAGTCCTTTCGGGGGCCTCTTTCGAGGCGTAGCGCGCTGGGCGAATGCGCTTTCGTCAACCTCCCTGTTGACGGGGTTTTTCCCGTTGCGATTATCGTGCCAAATCGCCGTGTTTCTTCAGATCGTCGACGTCGTGCTAAATACGGCAACAGGCACGCGGGCATCGTCCCCATCACGAGAATGATTTCTCTGGGTCACCTGTAAATCTTACAAAGCTTCCCAATTTCTGCAAACAGTAAACTGCCGCGCGTCGCCTGTCGCTTTCCACTGCTGGGGGTAGAACCTGTCCCGACCCGAGTCTGATGCACCAAGTCCTTGCTGACAAAGATGTTACTCTAAGGATGCATGCTTCTGGACCGGGTAGTACGATCCGGAACACCAGCAAAATCGAAAAAAAGCTCCCTTTCCGTCCATCCGCGAACCGAAACGTATTGTCAGGCAACAATCAACGGACACGGAGGTTGCGCAGGGGGGCCTCGACGCAATCACCGCTGGCACATCGCATGAGTCGGTGTGGGCACTGTTTCCTCCTGCCTTCCTGGCCGCTGGAGTTGCCCGGTTGTAAAAATCAACAGCAACCAGATTTCCCGAGGTCCGAATCCTATCGTCCTCGTAACCGGCTGACCGGTGGCCGAAGGTCCGACGTGTACAAAGGGCGCGTTGCCGACGCGACGGTCTTGGAAGGTGACCCACCACCGGGTTGTTTCTAACAGGAGGGAAGGCATGCGACGTTTGTTTGTAGGTTTGGTGGTCGCCGCCGCCACCGTTTTCGCCCCGATGTGGGCCCTGGCCGGAAACCAGGAGGTTGCCGAAAAGATCGCGGCCAACCTCCGGGAAAGCGGCCAACTGCAAGGTTTCCGAATTGGCGTGAAGTACCAGGACGGCACCGCCTGGTTACGCGGCGAGGTAGCCAATCAGGAGCAGATGAGTTCGGCACTGAAACTGGTCTTCCAGACCGAGGGTGTCACGCGGGTGGTCAACAATTTGACGGTTGCCGAACAGGCATCCCAGACGCAGGAAAGCCCGGCGGCTTCCAATCCGGACTCCGCGCTTGGCAAAGTCCAGACGGCTCTAACTCAACGGCTGGGGCAGATTCAGCAATCGGCGGGGGCAGTCGCGCCAGAGCGACAGACCGCTCAGCGGATCGAAGCGGCGAGAACCAGTCCGTTCCCGGTTGCGGCCAGCACGGCGGAACGCGTTCCCACCAGCTTTTCCCAGGACGCGGTGCAACCGGTAGCGGCGACCACGCAGCAACCAACACTTGCTCCGCCGAAGCAGCAGCGGCCGACAACGCATGAGGTGGCCAGTCGAAACGCCACCCCCATTCCCGTCGCCTATGCGCAACCGCTAGTTGCCGCCGAGGTGACGCAGGGCCCGCCGACCCCGGCCGCCCCCATCGCCGGGATGCCTATCGAGGGCACTCCCATCCAAGCAATGCCCGTGCAAGGCACTCCGATGCCGATGTACGGGGCGCCGGTGCCCACGGCCGCCGCCGCGCCGATGGCCTATGACCAGCCACATCTTCCCGGGTACGCATGGCCTGGCTATGCCGCCTATCCGAATTACGCGGGCGTGACCTATCCGAAACAGTACTCGCCCGCCGCTTGGCCGTATATCGGACCGTTCTATCCCTATCCTCAGGTGCCGCTTGGTTGGCGTAAGGCCACCTTGGAATGGCACGATGGTTGGTGGTTCCTCGACTTCGACGACGGTGCTTCCCACAATTGGTTCTCGGGGCTGTTCCGCCACGGCAAGTAATTGCGGCGAAACATTCATCCTCGATCGGGTTACCCTCACGCGGCGTCGCCGCGTGAGGGCTTTTCTTGGCATACTGCTCAGAGCAAGATCTCTATCTGCCTTCGATCAGCCGTGCGAGCTTCACGACCTGAACCCGGACGCCTTCCAGATCGGGATTCAAACGCAGTGCGCGCCGAAAGCAATCCAGCGCGGAAACCGGATTGCCAAGCTGCAGATAGCATTGCCCCATGCCGGCGGCTGCGGCAAACTGATAGGGATTGATTTCCAGTGTTTGGTGGCAATCGCGGATCGAATCGGCATAGTGTCCCTGCGCGAACTCAGCCACCGCGCGCTGATTCCACGCCTCGGCAAACCAGGGCGCACTCTCAATCAACGCGCTGGCCCTGGTTCGCGCCGCGCTATAATGTTGCGCGGCGTTCAAGCGAATGACGATTCCAAGCTGTTGTCGCTGCTCGTCGTTGCCGGCACGAGCCCAGACATTGCGGATGCCGTCCTCAACCAGCATTCGGACGGTACGATCCTGGTCGTTCAGCGCGCGGCCCAACACGCCGTTGGCGTCGTAGTCGCCGAGGAAACCGAGGGCCAGCACCGCCGCGCGCCGAATCTGAGGATCGGCGGCCGACACGAGGCGCTCGAGGGTTCCCTGGGTATACCCACGAGAAACGTGGCTGATGAACCCGGACGAATCCTGGTTGTCGAGGTATTTCTGGTACAATGCCAGCAGGCGCGGAATGCGGGATGAACGAGTGCTCACCGCATGAACTCCTAACCGAGATAGTTTTTCCGCCGAAAGGGCGGGATGGCCGAATGGTCTTGCTAGATACTACCGATTCTAATCGCATCGAACGGTCATACCAGCGAAAAGCCCTCCCCCCCTTGGGTTTTCTTCCGCTTTCCCACCGTCCACTGACGGAAAAGACGAGTAGGCAGATAATTCGTCGGGCGGCGGATTTGTCGAGTCTGGTGTTCGCGGCGGTGCTGACGGCGGCCAGCTTCGCCTCCATCCGCGCCGCCACGCCAAGCTGGCTGACCGGCAACCGGCTCGACCAACAGCTCCGGCAGCCGGTGCCGGTGCTCCATTGGCGCGGGGCTCCGCTGCGGCAGGCTCTGGAAACGCTCGCCCTTGCCAATCGCATCCCGCTGTTGATCGATCGACGCATTGACCCCGGTCAATCACTGACGCTCTCGCCGGAAAACGTCCCGCTCATCGACGCCTTCCGCCTCGTGGCCGAACATTGCGATCTGTCGATAGGACGGATCGGCCCGGTTGTCTACTTCGGACCGCGGGAGTTTGGACGCCGCCTGGAGGCTACCGTGGAACTGCGACGGGATGACGTCCTCCAATTGTCGTCCGCCGCCCGCCGGCCGTGGCTGAAAGCATCCCCTATTTCGTGGGGGGACTTGACCGAGCCCCGGCAATTGCTTGCCGGACTGGCCGGGGAGGCGGGTGTGGAGATCGATGGATTGCCGCAAGTGCCGCATGATCTTTGGGCCGCCGCCGACTTACCACCGCTTTCGCTGGTCGATCGGTTCGGCCTGATCATCGGGCAGTACGATCTCACTCTCAAGATCAGCGACGACGGCCGCAGCGCGCAGCTTGTGCCGATTCCCTACGCGGTCGCCGCTGGCCGGGAGAGCGTGGTTCGACGGTCGCGTGATCGCCGTCCGCACCCTGAAACCGCTCCGAAAGCTCCATCACAACAGACTCGCTACACGATCCGCGAAGCCAAGGGCAAGCTCTCTCGCCTTCTGGACGAACTGGCGGATCGCCTTCAACTCCAGTTGCGGAGTGACGATGCGGCGCTGCAGGCGGCCGGCATCTCGCTCGATCAACAGGTTTTGCTTTCCGTCAGCGACGCCACGCTCGAAGAACTCTTCGAGAGCCTGCTCAGGCCGGCGGGCTGCACGTTTTCCCTGGAAGGCAAGACGTTAACGGTTCGTCCGGCGAAGAGCACGGACTGACCGCAAACGCAATGGGAATCGAGTCTTCCGGCCTGCCGGGGCCGGTTCCGGCTATGTCGTGACCTATAGCGTCCGACGTTTGAGGTATTCCGCGCGGGTGATTCCGGCGGCGCCGATGAAGCCGGCGTCGCCGCCGAGCGTGGCGAAGTCGATCACGGTATTCTGCGAACAGACCGCGTAGGCGCGGCGGCCGACCTCCGCGCGAGTCTCATCGAGAAAACGCCGACCCAACTCGGAATCGTTACCTCCAAAGGTCATGGCGCCGCCGACCAGAATGCCGTTGGGATCGATCGTATGCATCAAGTTCACGATGCCGATCGCCAGGTAGCGGGCCGTTTCCAGAATGATCTCCAGGGAGAAGGGGTCGCCCATTTCGGCTTCTTCGGCGACCAGCTTGGGCGACAATTCGGCCCCGTGGGCGATGCGATCCGTGAGCGAGCTGCCGCGCCCCGTGTCGAGAGCTTCGCGAGTTCGCTTGGTAACGGCCGTGGCGCTGGCGTAGGCCTCGAAATGGCCGGGCTGGCCGCATCCGCAGACCCTGGCGGCGGGCGTGGAATCAATGATCGTGTGGCCGAATTCGCCGCCGTGGCTATGCTCGCCGTCCAGAAGAAGCTCGCCGATGACGATCCCGCATCCGATGCCGGTGCCGAGCGTCAACAGGATCATGCTGTGGAAATCGCGGCCCGAGCCGATCCAAAACTCGCCGTAGGCGGCGGCCGTGGCGTCGTTGGCGAATGTGATCGGAAGGCCCGCCCTGTCCGCCACGCGGTCGCGGATGGGGAAATAGTCCCATCCCTTCAGGTTCGCCGGAACCATCAACCGTCCGCCCGGGATATCCATCGTGCCGGGCGAACCGAGGCCGACGCCGGCGATATCGGCGGGCCGCAGCCCGGCGTCGCCGATCGCTTTGTGAATCGCCGCGGCAATCCGCCGCGCGCCGGCTTCCGGCCCTTGTTCCACCAGCGTCGCGGTTTGATGCCAAGAGATGATCCGGCCGATGTCGTCGACCACGCCGGCCTTGATATTCGTCCCTCCCAGGTCAACGCCCACGAAGAACGGCGGCCGGGCTTCGCTGCGGGGTAGAAATTGCTCTACTTCGGACATCGTATCGATCCTCCTATGGGCAACCGATGGCAAGCTGCGGCGGTTCGGACTAGACGGCGTATCCCTTCAACCGCACATACTCGGGCAGCGGACCAACCAACGGTTTGAGGTACTCGACACACGCCGGAGTGACAAAACGGCCGTCCGCGCTGATGTATTCGTCGGGCATCGGCTTCTCGCCCAGCGCTACCTCGGCCAACGGCGACGTGCCCAGCGACCAGCGATAGGGATCATTCGACTGACGGAGAATGCTGACCATCACTCCGGAATGCCCGTCTAACGCCAGTTCCACCGCGCGACGCCCGCAGGCGTAGGCTTCTTCCACGTCGCTTTCACTGACCCGATCGGCGGCGGCCATCTGCAGCGACTCGCATACCTGGAACTCGCCTCGCCAGCCGAACGTATCCTTGATCATGCGATGGAGCATCAGAGCGGCGCTGGTACCCCCCATCGCGCCGAACTCGACGTTGGAGAATCTGTCGGCGGTCGTCGAGGCGCTGACGGGCGTCTTGTCGGCGTAGCAGATCCCTTCGCCGCAGACGACGCTGCACCAGCCGTAGCGCTCGTGGCACCCCTGCACCGAGGCAAGGAATCTCTCGCGATCGAATGGCCGCTCCGGCATGAGGATGATGTGGGGGGCGTCGTCTTCGGCCCTCTTGGCCAAGACACTCGCCGCCGGCAACCAACCGGCTGATCGGCCCACCGTCTGGAAAATCACGTACTGGTCGACATACTTCATGTCGCGCGCCAACATGCCGGCTTGTTTGACTGAGAGGGCGACATAGCGGGCGGCGCTGCCGAAGCCCGGTGTGTGGTCAGTGCCGAACAGGTCGTTGTCCACTGTCTTGGGGATTCCGATGCCGATCAGCTCGTAGCCTTTCTCGCGGCAGTAGCTCTCGACGCGGTGGATTGTGTCCATCGTGTCGTTGCCGCCGATCAGAAAGTAGTAACGGATGTTGTGCTTCTTAAGCATTTCGAGGACCGGTTGAAAGTCGGTCTCTTGGAGTTTGTGCCGGCAACTTCCCAAGGCAGAACTCGGGCTGTAACGAAGGCCCTCGAGGACCGCTTTCTCCTCGCGACCGAGGTTGATCAGGTCGCCTCGCATGAAGCCTTCGATGCCATAACGCATCCCGTAGACGTTTTCGACGCCGTCGGCCTGAAGGCACTTGTCGATCACACCGGCCAGACTGGCGTTGATGACCGTGGTTGGGCCGCCGCTTTGGCCTATTACTGCATTTCCTTTGAGCACGGATTGGTCTCCTTAGATCATGCGGTGTGTAGGAAGTATGTCAGGCTCTCTAACCTGACTGGGTAACCGAGCCAGGATGGAGAGTCCGGCTGGTCGTTCGTGTCAGGCCGGAAAGCTTGACGTACACGATCTCCTGCGTGGTTCTCATACTGCGTCGAGCCGCCCGGTCCAGACCAACAGATTGCGAAAAAACCGGGCATACCAGTTGCCGACGTCGATGAAGCCACCCTCCACATCCTCGACGACGCGGCCGTCTCCCCAGTCGACCAGCCCGCCGACCCAGTGGGGAGCGACGTCCGTGGCCAATGCCGCGGTCCGCCCTGAGCCGCACTCGCCGACAACCAGCAGCGGTTCCGTCGCGGCGGGCGTGAATTCGTATCGATCGCCCGCGCGGCGGACCTGGAACCGGATCGCTTCCAGCAGGGTCGCTGCGCCGAGCTTGGGTCGGAAGGCATTGAAGCCACCGATCCCGGGAGGCGCATTCCAGGGGAGGCCATCCAGAATCGGATGCTCCGCAACTTTGTGGATCAGACACGGCTGGGCACAATTGCGGCGGTCGTCTTCCCCGGCCATGATCACCGGCAGCACATCGACCAACGGCGAGCGGTGATACTCGCCCAAGCGGCCGAAGAAGCTTTCCCAGCCCCCAAGCATTAACAATCCCGACCCGCCGTGGACGCACTCGGCCAGGTGCGCCAACTGTGCCTCGCGGAACCGGGCCGCAGGATAATCGCTCACCACGTAAAGGGCATAATGCATCAATTCAAAGGAATCGGCCGGCTTCAGCGGGCTAGCGACATGGTCGTAGGGCAGTCCGAAGTGGGCCATGATGCCCGCCAGGTAAATCGCGGCACCGTTGAAGTCGTCGTCGCCCAGATAGCAGATTCGCGGGAGCATGGCTTGGTCTTTGCTGCTTGGGCGTTCAGCGGAACAGGTCGGCATACTGTTTGGGCGCGTAGAAATTGAAGGCGACCTCGCGGAGGTATTCGATGGGACCGACGTCGCGTTGGACATCGACCAACAGACCGATCTGTTCCTGGCTGGCGTAGGCGAGGATCGCCTCAAGCTTCGTCTCGAGCATCGACTGCGGCCCCTCGATGCGGATCTGTGGCGGCGCGGGGAAGTCGCAATAGGTGGCGTAGTCGTAGACCGCCGGGATTTCTTCGATCGGCTCGCCCAACTCGGGCCAGATGCGCCCCTGCGCGTGAAAGAGGCTGATCATCATCTCCTCGTTGACGATGCGATGATCGGGGTGCAGGTCGGTGATGGTGGGGAGGAAAACCCGAGTCGGCCGGATCTTGCGAAGCATGTACGGAAAGGCGTTCTGCAGCCCGCTGCCTCCCTCGATCTCCGTCGGATCGCCCTTCGTCACGAGACGGCGACCCCGGTAGGGGTTTAGGTTGCAGTCGGGAAAGCCGAGAAAATGGAGCCGCTCCAGCGGCAACTTGAGGATCCCGAACGACTGCTCCGCCTCCTTTCGCCGCACTTCGGAGATGATGTAGCGCTGCGGCAGCCGGCAGTAGCCCATCGAGCCGTCGGTGGTGATCACCGCATGGACCTCAACCCCCTCGGCGATCGCCGCCTGGAAGAAAACGCCGATCCCGGCAACGATGTCGTCGTCGTGCGCCGAGAGAAAGAGCCAGCGCTCGCCCTGGGGATTCCAATTCGTGAAAACATCGCCGATTTGGGAGCTGGATATCATTTTCCCGTCGGCGCGACGGGAATAGGTCATGCCTTCAGCCATGGTGCGGTCTCGTCCTCCAATGAACCCAAGAAGAATTCGTTATTGTAGCCCACGCGCCGCCTTGTTGAAAGGCCCGAACGGCGGCGTTACTGTTCGCCCCGCGGCGGTACAGAATGCCGGCGAATGATCGCCGCGAGTATGCCGAGGCCGGCATCCTTTGAATACTGGCAAGTCGAGCCGAAGAATCCGCGAATCATCGTTCTTGTCTTGCACGGCGCCGCTTATCGGCGGCACGGCGTTTATGGTTCCGGCGGGACGACATGGCCCGTCGCCCCTGCCACATTCATCGTGCAGATTGACGAGAGCTTCACGTTGCCGCAAGAGGCTTCGGAATGAAATCAGCGATGCGCGTCTTGCCACACCTTCCGTAGAGATCGCCGGCTACGGGATCGGTTTGTTGCCGCCGATCGATCGGTTAGAATAAACATCGATCGTCTCGCGGCCGAGACGATCAATGGACGATATTGGACGTACTATGGCGGAGCGGATTGATGGCTGTCCAGTGGGATTTATCGGCGATCCTCGCCGAATACCCGACGGAATACCGGCCCTACCGCGTGGAAGATCTTGGGTGTGCGGGCGGATTCAGCGGGGCTCGCTTTTGGCGGCTGCACACGGCCGCCGGACGATTGTGTCTGCGCCAATGGCCAGCAGAGCATCCCGCACTCGATCAGCTCCAGTTCATCCAGGCCGCCTTATGGCATGTGACCTTGGAGGGTTTCGACCGCGTGCCGCTGCCGCGGGAGACGCGAGGCCAAGCGGGGTTCGTTCGCCACGGCGGCCGCTTCTGGGAAGTGTCGCCGTGGTTGCCGGGAAAGGCCGATTTCCGAGAGAATCCCTCGGTCGAGCGGCTCCGGGCGGCGATGACGGTCTTGGCCGAGTTTCACAGAGCAGCGGAGAGTTTTCCAATCCCGGATCCGCAACCCGCCGTTTCGCCGGGAATTCGCCGCCGCCTCGAACAACTCCAAGGATGGGTGGCCGGGGATCTGGCGGCTCTCATGCAATCGGTCCATCATGCGCTGTGGCCCGAACTGGAGCCTCGCGTCGGCCGGATTCTGCAACTCGCCCCCCGCACAACGGGCGATGTGCTGTGTTTATTGTCGCGAGCGTCGCGCGTCATCGTGCCACTGCAAGTCGCGATCGGCGACATTTGGCACGACCATGTCCTTTACGTCGGCGATCGGGTTTCCGGCCTGGTCGATTTTGGTTCGATGCGGATCGACAGCGTGGCGACCGATATCGCCAGATTATTGGGCAGTGTGGCCGGCGATAACGCCTTCCTTCGCAGAGAGGGTCTTGATGCCTATCAGGCGACGCGCCCACTGTCCGTCGTCGAGCAAACACTCATCGATGCCTTCGACCGAAGCACCGTCCTCATGTCTGGGCTGAACTGGATCGACTGGATTTATCGCCAGCGACGGGTTTTCGAGTCGAAGCAAGCAGTTCCAGGCCGGCTGGATGACATCGTGCGACGGCTGGAGTATCTGGCTATGGAAAAGCCCTCGTAGGTGGGTGTAGTTTTTTCCATGCGAGGGCTGAACTTGGCAAGGATGACATGTCTGCAACGAAGACGCGGTCTTCCTCGGAATTCATGGTGGAATAAACTCAGCCTGAAGGGTGGTGTCTCGACGTAACCGATTAACATCGCGGCGCATCGAAAACATGACCCGTATACGGTCCGGATCGCAAGGACGAGCACTGTGCCGTCGGCAGCATGGACAGCAAAGCGTTGATGTGCTAAGCAGGACGGAACCTCTCGCGAAAGGATGATACACATGCGACAGCCAATAGCAAGAGCCCTTTTCATCGCAGTTCTCGCGATTGCCTGCCTGGCATTTGCCTCGGTAGGCGCCGCCCAGTTACGCAACCCGTTCGGACAAATCGGCGGCGCCGGAGAGAAGGAAGAACCGCCGGTTGCGGTGGCCGCCCAGTTTTCTTCCGCAACGGCTCACTTGCCAGCCCGGCTTTTCATTTCGGCGACGATGAAGCCGACGTGGCACATTTATTCGATCACCCAGCCAGCCGGCGGACCGGTTGCAAGCAAGATTGTCCTGGCCCCATCCGATCAGTATCGCCAGCGGGGCGATTTCCAGGCCAGTCCACCGCCGAAGAAGAAGAAGGAAGAAGCGTTCGGCGGACTGGTCATCGAAACGCACGACGGCAAGGTTGTCTGGTACGCTCCGATTGAATTCGCTCCCGGCATCGACCCGGCGAAGGTGAGAATCGAGGGCTCGATCAGCGTCCAACCCTGCGATCCGAGCAGTTGTCTGCCGCCGCAAAAACTGCCGTTTACGGCAACGCTTGGGCCCGCGGTTTTGCTGCCCGAAGAAAAACAACCGAAAGCCGCCGATGCATCATCCGCCGCGCAGGGCGATTCCGGCGCCCCAAACTCGCCCGCGTTCGACCCGGAAGCGATGGTGGTCGACGAACAAGCGGAGTTGCAACAGACGGCGCTGCCGCTGGTGTTGCTGCTGGGTTTCGTGGGCGGGTTGATCCTGAACCTGATGCCTTGTGTCCTGCCGGTGATCGGGCTGAAGGTTCTCTCCTTCATCGAGCAGGCCGGACATAGCCGCAAGCAGGCTTTCCTGCTGAATATCTGGTACTCTGCCGGTTTGATTTCGGTATTCTTCGTGCTGGCTACGCTGGCCGCGTTTCTGGGGTTTGGCTGGGGGCAGTTGTTCAGCATCAAGGAGTTCAACATCGCCTTGGCGGCGGTTGTTTTTGCGATGGGGCTGAGTTTTTTGGGAGTCTGGGAGATCCCGATTCCCGGTTTTGTAGGAACCGGCCGCAGCAACGAGTTGGCACAGCGCGAGGGCGCGGGCGGCGCCTTCGCCAAGGGGGTCTTAACGACGATCCTGGCCACACCCTGCAGTGCTCCGTTCTTGGGAAGCGCCCTTGCCTGGGCTATCTATCAGCCGCCTGCCATCATCTACAGCGTCTTTGCGGCAATCGGGCTGGGTATGGCCAGCCCCTATCTGCTCATTGGAACCTTTCCCGAACTGATGCGTTTCCTCCCCAAACCGGGCGCCTGGATGGAGACCTTCAAGCAAATCATGGGGTTTGTGTTGATGGGCACGGTCGTCTTCCTGCTGACGTTTATCTCCTGGGAGTACGTTGTGCCAACGGTCGCCCTGTTGTTCGGAATCTGGTTTGCCTGCTGGTGGATCGGGCGGACCCCGTTTACGGTCGATTCCGCCACACGTGTCCGCGCCTGGCTCTCGGCCGCGGCGATCACGGGCGTTGCCTGGCTCGTGTCGTTTGGCTGGTTGGCCGGGATAATGGAAGGCCGTTTTGAAGATCGCATCGACCGGCGTATCGCCGAGCGTCTTGCTGAAACGGGGGCGTCCGGCGTTGCGATGGGCCCGACGAGGCAGACGACTCACACGGATGACTTGCCCTGGCAGGCATTTACCCGGGCCAATTTCGAGCAGTTGGTTGACGCGGGAAAGACCGTCTTGATCGACTTCACCGCCGACTGGTGCCTGACCTGCAAGACGCTGGAGACAGCCTACCTGAACACCGCCGAGGTTCGCCAATTGGTCAACGCCCACGACGTGGCGACGCTCAAGGCCGACTGGACCAACGCCGATCCGGAGGTCACCGAGATGCTGCGACTGCTGGGGAGCAAGCAAGTGCCGGTAATCGCCGTATTTCCGGCTCGCAATCCGAACAATCCGATCGCGCTGATCGACGGCTACACCCAGCAGTCGATCCTGGAAGCCTTGCAGAAGGCCGGCCCTTCCCTCCCTGAGCGAAAGCAATCTGGTTCTGCGGGTACGGCATATCTTCGATAGCCCGGCAGTCATGAAGCTCATGACGGTCGATGTACTTCAGGCTTTTCAGCCGGACTCTGCGTTACGATCAAGCTAGAGAGAAGATCAGGCTCGAACGCCTGACGCGCTGATTGGCATTTTTCTTGGGGCATGCACCGGAAAAGCGGTTGTCGAAATTGCACAATCTGTTTAAGATTATGCATATGAGAGAGGAAACCGAAGCCGAGCTTCCCGTTCTGTTGATTTACGGAATCGATCCGTTATGGACGCCGTCGGAGCGGGCGGAAGTCGACCGCGAAAGCCGGCGATTGGGATTCGCCATGCGCCGGCAAGGCCATTCGGTTTCGTTGCTGCCGGTGATGGATGAAGATCTTCGCGGTGTCCTCTCGCCCTACAAGCCTCGGGATGTTCTCGTCTTCAACTGCTGCGAGGGGCTTCCGGGGATCAATCGCAGCGATGCCCTGGTGGCCGAAACGCTTGAAGAACTCGATTTCACCTATACCGGCGCATCCGCCGAAACCCTGCAATTGAGCTATGACAAACCGCGGGTCAAGGAGATTCTCCAGTCGCACGGCGTTCCTACTCCCCGGTGGAGCCTGCACAAGTCGGCCAACGTGCGCGGATGGGATCTCTTTCCGGCCATCGTAAAACCGGCTTGGGAGCATTGCAGTGTGGGGGTCGATGCCGGCGCCGTGGTATCCGATCTTGGCGAGTTGAAGCAACGGGTGGCCTACGTGGTTGACACGTTTGAGCAGCCCGCGCTGGTGGAAGACTTCATCGACGGTCCCGAGTTTCATGTTCCGATCTGGGGGAACCAGGACGTGGAGGTTCTGCCCGTGGTGGAAAGGGACTTCACCGCGCTGGACGACATGCATGAGCGTCTGTGTTCCTATGACGCGAAGTTTGTGCCCGAATCCGAAGCCTATCAGAAGATTCGAACCTGGGTTCCTGCACGCCTGTCGGAGGAGGAAGGTCAACGACTTCAAACGGCGGCGAAAGGGGCCTACGAGGCGCTGGGCTGTCGAGATTATGGCCGCATTGATATCCGTCTGAGAGACGGAATTTTTTACGTCATCGACGTCAATCCGAATGCGGATATCAGTGCCGACGCGAGCCTCGCACTGGCGGCGGGGAAAGCCGGATACTGCTACGGCGCGATGGGCAGCCGCGTGGTAAAACTCGCCTCCGAGCGTCACCCTCAGAATCTTGCCCCCCACCAGTAGCTGCAAAGCAGTGCGGTGAGCTGGGCAACAAGGAACGCCGTGTCGGTATCCGGAGCGATGCGAATGCCGGAGGAACTGGCCACCGTCGTGTAGTCGCGATAGAACGTGCGGAGGTCGCCGCGAGTCCGACGACCATCGCCACCCGCCCAATGGGTGATACTGCCGATCACGAGTTCCTGGTGCTCCTCGAGGAACTCGGCCAGAAACGGACCTTCCTCGATCTGCTGACTGTCCGGACTTGCCAACACGGCCATTTCCGCCAAGTCGTTGGCCATCCCCTCGGCCGTATCGGCGGAGCCGCGTTCGCACAACCGCAGCCAGGATTCCGATAGCTGCCACTTTGGCGGTTGCCCGTCCATGCGGCTGAGCAAGATCGCGAAATACTGGTTTGGCTCGTAAGAATCTTCACCGGACGCGACATTCCAGGCATTGCGGATGAGTGTTGCCTCGGACCAACGAAAGAAGACGGTCTTCTCCTTCGGGTCGACAATGATGAACTTGCGCTGTTTGGCGAGATAACCAATCACCGCTACCCAGTGCTCAAAATGCTTGGAAAGAAGAATCGCGGGATTGCCTTGGCGGAGATGCGACCGCAACCGCCGGGCAAAGTCCTTTCCTTTGCCGCGGTCATCCAACAGGACGAATTCCGATCGAACACGGAATCCTCGAGCGGCGCGGCGGAGACCACGTTCATCGACGCCGTGAGTAAAAACACTGACCGACTTGCCGGCGGCGGCCGCCAACTGGGTCTGAGTCGCGGAAATACCAAGGATAAACAGGCAGGCCGATAGGCTGCACGGACCGCAATGGCTCGGAAGCTGCAATTCGCAGAGGGGAGCGAAGGGGCGTTTTTTTCGTGTCTTCACGCGATTAACCGAAAGGTGGCGGCAATGAGTGATCCATTCCGCCGATTGGGTGGTTCGATAGTCGACCTATACCATTGGCTCGGCACGATGGCACAATTGGATCGGATACCCCCACGGGTCGCGGAGCATGGCGAGGCGATCGCCCGCGGCGGTGGTCTCGATTTCGCCTACCGGGGAGGCACCGGCATCGAGCAGCCGCTGTCGCGTCGCGGCGACCTCTTCAACGATAAACGCCAAGTGGAGCACCAGCGGATCGAGGTTCGCGTAATCCGGCACGGTCGCGCGCGGATTGTTGTAGATTTCGATCATGACCTGGCCGGACTGATCGGCCAGAAAATGCGCGTGGGGCGAGTGGTCGATCTTACGGCGAACGCCGAAACCCAGATGTTCAATATACCATCGAGCGACCGCCGGCGGGTCGCTCACCATATAGCCGATATGCTCAATTCGCATCGCAAGAACTCGAATGGCGGTTGTAGGAGAATTCTTCGACAAAGTGTGAACGATCGCAGGAAAAAAACAAGAGCCCAAAAGATGTCGTCCGGACACTCCGTGGCCGGAGGGAGGTGCATCGCCGAGCGCCCCGTCTACACTGGGGCATCGCATGGCGGCAGTTGACATTGCCCGTCCGCCTGGGAAAATCAGGAAAACGGCGGCCAACCCTGTGCCCCGCCTGGTAGGTAATCGATGAGGAATTGCAATGTCCGTTCGTGAGAATCCGGAAGTTCTGGTGATTGGCGCCGGTCCCGTCGGGCTGTTCGCGGCGATTGTGTTAGCGAAACGGGGTGTCCGGGTTCAGGTTGTCGATCGGGATTGGCGAACCGGGGCGCATAGTTACGCCCTGGCACTGCACGGCCACTCGCTCCAACTGCTCGACGAACTCGGCCTCGCCGAAACAATTCTCGAACGGGCCTACCGCGTTGACAAGGTGGGGTTGTACGACGCGTCGCATCGCCGAGCGGAAATGCGTCTAGCGGAACTCGACGGCCCGTTTCCGCTGGTCGCCGTGCTGCCGCAGGATCAACTCGAAAGGATTCTGGAAGAGACGTTGCAAGGTCTTGGTGTGCGAATCCGCTGGAACCATGAAATCTCGCAACTCGAGCAGGACGACAAGGAGGTTACGGCAACAATCCACCGCCTGGAAAAACAATCGGCCGGGTACGCCGTGGCGCACACCGAGTGGGTGATCGCGAAGACGGAACAAATCAGGACTCCTTTCGTCATTGGTGCCGACGGCCATCGCTCCTCGGTTCGCCGGTCGCTGGGGCTCGGGTTTGACGAAATCCAACCGCCCACTCACTTTGCCGTATTTGAATTCCACACGGATGCTGATCTGGGCGGAGAGATGCGAATTTCGATGGGCGAGACGGCCACGCACGCTCTCTGGCCTCTCCCGGATGGCTTCTGCCGCTGGAGTTTCCAACTGGCCGACTTCAACCTGCCGGCCTCCACGAGAAAGAAGGATCGGTTAACCATCCAGCAGGTCGGCGGGGCGGAGTTTCCGGTGGTGGCGGAACAACGCTTGCGGGAACTGGTGAAGAAAAACGCGCATTGGTTCCAGGGGAGCATCGACGCGATCCAGTGGCAGATTGCCGTCCGCTTCGAGCATCATCTGGCGGAGCGATTCGGTAAAGGCCGACTCTGGCTTGCCGGCGATGCCGGCCACACGACCGGACCCGTTGGTATGCAGAGCATGAATGTCGGTTTCCGCGAAGCCCGGGAGCTTGGTGAAGCCCTCGCCGCGGTTTTGCGAGGCAAGGGATCGGTCGCGACGTTGGAATCGTACGGCCGAAGCCGCTCGAAAGAGTGGCGTTTTCTCTTAGGCGCCGATGGCGGCCTCAAAGCCACGGCCCAGACCGACCCTTGGATCGCAAAGCGAGCCGATCGTCTGGTGCCGTGTATTCCAGCGTCGCGCGACGGGTTTGCCAGGCTGGCGGGGCAACTTGCGCTGGAGCCCATGCTGCTTGGCGGACAGGAGACCTGAGCCGGGCGATCCGGCTCAAGAATGCCCATGAAGCAGTCCGTACCGGATGGATACCGGTGCTGCCGCTCAGCGCGTTTCACCCTGCGATCGCGGGCACATCTCGCGACGGTTGCCGTCTACCGCCAAGTGCGGTACAATTTCCCCCGTAGGAGAGGTTTGACGCGGTGTTTCTTCTCTCGTGACATCTCATCAAGTACCAGGCGGAAATGGGAACGCTAGGAAAGGTGTCTCATGGTTGTCCGGGGGAAACTTACTGCGATTGAGACGATTCCTCACTGGGCGTTGAGGACTTTCGCCCTTGCTCTGGGGTTTGCGACTCTTGTCGGTTGCTCCGGCGCGCCGTCACCGACGGCGAAAACTCATTCGATCACCCTTGGCACCAGCCGTGAACCACTTGGTGCGCTGGTTCAAATTGCCGCCTCGCGTGGCTTTTTTGCCGAGGAAGGGCTAGAGCTAACGCTCGTAGAGAAATACCCCACCGGCAAACGGGCCCTCGACGGTCTTTTGGCCGGCGAAGTCGAGATCACCGGCGTTTCCGAGGCGCCGCTGGTGTTCGCCTCTTTCGAGCGAAACGATTTGAGGGTTCTGGCCACGGTCGGCGCTTCGGACGACGAATCGTGCATACTGGCTCGGCGGGATGCCGGCATCGAGCAACCAGGCGACCTGCGCGACAAGCGGATCGGAACCCAAAGGGCCTCGGCGGTCCATTATTTCTTGAGCCTGTTTCTGCTGCGGCATGGCATGTCGGCAAACGACGTCGATGTGTCGTTTCTCGCCGCCGAGAGCCTGCCGGAAGCGCTGGCGGATGGCCGGATCGACGCCTTTGCCATGCGAGAGCCCTTTGCAAGCCAGGCAATCAAACTGCTGGGCGCGGACAACGTCGTTCTGTTTCGGGAGCCTGGGCTCTATTTGAAGACGTACAATCTCGTGACGATTCAGTCCGTTCTCGATGACAAACCGGCCGCGGTCGCCGCCATGCTCCGTGCGATCCTGCGCGCCGAAGAATATGCCGGGGAATATCCCCAGCGGGTCATCGATTTCCTGGCCGCCCGGCTTGGCATGGAGCGTTCGGCGGTGTCGGGCCTCTGGGAGGCATTGGACCTGCGGGTGTCGCTGGGCCAGGAATTGCTCACCAGCCTCGAAGACGAGGCCCGCTGGGCCGTTCGCAGCGGGTACGTCCAGGCCGATGCGATTCCGAATTACCTTGATGTGTTGGAGTTGGAACCGCTTGAATCGCTCCAGCCGACGGCGGTGACCGTCGTCCATTAGGAGGTCAGGCATGCGGATGCGAACGACGCTTCTGTTGGCCTCTGCGGTGCCGTGGGTGTTGGCCGTGATCGTCGCGATGGTTTTCTTCGCCTCCGCGCGGCGCATTGCCGCGGCGAAACGGCAGGCCGATCTGGCCGAAAAGGTGACCGCCGCGGTATTCGAACTCAACATGTTGACGTACGAATACGTGCAGCATTCTGAGGATCGTCCGCACCGTCAGTGGCGGACGAAACACGAGCAATTGGGGCGGGCATTGGCGGATGCTCCGGCGCGAGCCGGCCGGCAAGGGACGCTGCTGGCTTCGCTTCGCCATCACCACCAGGCAATTCGACGATTGTTCGATCAACTCGTCGATGCTGCAGGCGACCGGAACGAGTCCGGCGTCGCCCGAGTGACTACGGTCGGCGAAGACCAGCGCGCCCAATTATGGCAGGGTCACTTGGTGGAACAGGTGCTGTTGCACTCGCACCAGATGATCTCGGCCGCTCAAAGTTTGGGACGTGTCAGCCGAAACGAATTGATCGATACCCAGCGGCTGGCCGATCGGTTGGTCATTGGCCTATTGTCCGCCTTTGCCGCCGTCTTTCTGGGAACCGTCCTGTGGACCGCCTACACGATCCGCAAACCGCTGGATCAATTACGCCGGGCGATCGGGGAAGTCGCCAAGGGAGACCTGCAAACGCCGCTGCCCCTTGGTGGCGACGATGAACTCGGAACGATCTTTCGAGCCTTCCGAGACATGACCGTGAACCTCGGAGAAACGCACGCGAGACTTACTTCGGAAATCGCCGACCGCAGGCAAGCCCAGGAGCGGGTGGAACACCTCAGTGCGGTGCTGGGGGCCATCCGCAATGTCAACCAACTCATCGTCCGCGAAAAAGACCGCGACCGCCTGCTCCACGGGGCGTGCGAGTGCCTGGTACAAAGCCGCGGCTATGAGAACACGTGGATCGTTTTGTTGGATGACACTCTCCGGCCTCTGGGCAGTGCGGAAGCCGGCGTGGGCCCGCCGTTCTCGGTTCTCATGGAGCGGCTCGATCGTTGCGAATCGCTGCGATGTATTCAGCAAATCTTCACCGAGCCGGCCGGCTCCACGGTGATTCGACCTGCCGAAGCTTGCGGCGATTGTCCACTGGTCGCGTCGGACCGCAATGCCGCCGTAATCGTCGCGCGTTTGGAGCACGCGCAGCGAACATTCGGCGTGATGGCGGCTGCCACGCCGGTGCGGTTCGCCTCCGACGCGCAGGAGCGGGAGCTTTTTCAGGAAACCGCCGGAGATCTTGCCCTGGCTCTGAGCAACATCGAACTGGAAACGCAACGCCAACGGGCGGAAGAGGCAGTGCGGTTGGAGCAGTCTCGGCTCGAGGGCCTATTGACGCTGGGCCGAATGACCGAAGCGTCCCTGCCCGAGATCACGCATTTCGCCCTGGAGGAAGCGGTTCGCCTTACCCAAAGCAAGATCGGCTATCTGGCTTTCCTCAACGAAGACGAAACCGTACTCTCGATGCACGCCTGGTCGAAGTCGGCCATGGAAGAATGCGGCATCTTGGATAAGCCCATCGACTATCTTGTCGAATCGACCGGGCTTTGGGGGGAGGCCGTGCGGCAGCGGCGGCCCGTCTTCACCAATGATTACGCGGCGCCAAGTACGCTCAAGAAGGGGTATCCCTCAGGGCATGTACACGTAACCCGCCATCTGAACATCCCCGTCTTCGATGACAAAAAGATCGTCGCGGTTGCGGGCGTCGGCAACAAGGCGGATCCCTACGATGAGGCGGATGTCCGTCAGCTCACGCTGCTGATGGACGGAATGTGGCGGCTGCTGCAACAGCGGGAATCGAAAGACGCGCTGCGCCGCGCGCGCGACGCCTTGGAGGATCGCGTTCGCCGGCGGACTTCCGAACTCGAAGAAGCGAACCGGCAATTGCAGGTGGCCAAGGAAGCTGCCGAGGCCGCCAGCCGCGCCAAAAGCGCATTCTTGGCAAATATGAGCCATGAGATCCGCACGCCGATGAACGCGATCATCGGCATGACCGAACTTGTCCTCGGCACTCCGCTTTCGGCCGAGCAGCGAGAGTACCTCACCGTCGTGGGCGATTCGGGCGACGCCCTGCTGGGGCTGATCAACGACATTCTGGATTTTTCCAAGATCGAGGCCGGGAAGTTCCGTTTGGACAAAAGCCCCTTCGACCTCTTCGAACTGGTGGGCGACACGATGAAGTCGCTGGGCATGAGGGCGCACAAGCAAGGCTTGGAACTGGCCGCATTTGTCCACCCGGAGTCGCCGCGCGGGTTGGTCGGCGATGCGGGGCGGCTCCGCCAGATCCTCGTCAATCTGGTGGGCAACGCCATCAAGTTTACCGAGCGGGGCGAGATCGTCGTGGAGGTCGAACCAGAGTCGCGGAACGACCGGGAGGCCGTTCTCCACTTCTCCGTCCGCGATACGGGAATCGGAATCCCTCACGAAAAGCAACAACTGATTTTCGGGCTGTTCGAACAGGTGGATAGCAGCACGACGCGGCGCTTCGGCGGGACGGGGCTGG
The DNA here is from genome assembly GCA_012728855.1 of Rhodopirellula sp. Taxonomy (GTDB): domain Bacteria; phylum Planctomycetota; class Planctomycetia; order Pirellulales; family Thermoguttaceae; genus JABWBD01. The sequence continues at coordinate 39,397 of JAAYEH010000011.1, forward strand.
GGTTGGCAATCTGTTCGCGGCTGGTCGAACTGATGGGCGGAAAGATATGGGTCGACAGTGAGTTGGGATTGGGCAGCACCTTCCATTTTTCGGCACGACTCGGCCTGGCTTCTGCCGAAGCAACGCCCCAGCGGCAGTTCCAGCCGGCGGTAATCCACGGTACGAAGGTTCTGGTGGTCGACGACAACGCCACGAATCGCCGCATTCTGGAAGAAGTACTGCGGAGTTGGGGCATGGCGCCGAAGAGCACCGAAAGCGCTGCGACAGCGATGCAACTGATGGAGGCGACCCGAGCCGAGGGTGATCCGTACCGTTTGGTGCTCACCGATGCCCACATGCCGGACATCGATGGATTTAGCCTGGCCGAACGAATCAAAGGGGATCCACGGCTCCGCAGCACGGTCGTAATGATGCTCACCTCGGGGGACCGGCCCGGAGACATCCACCGCTGCGAAGAGATGGGAATCGCCGCCTACCTGATGAAGCCGATCAAGCAGTCCGAACTGTTCGACGCCATCATGGTCGCGATGGGAATCACGGCACCCGAAGACGAAGCGATCTCCTCGACGGCATTGCAGCCCAGTCGTCTCGCTCCGCTCCGCATTCTGCTGGCGGAAGATAGTCTGGTGAATCAAAAGTTGGCGGTAGCGGTTCTCGAGAAGAACGGGCACACGGTGACGGTGGCCAATAACGGTCGCGAAGCATTGGCTTCGCTGGCACATGACAACTATGACCTGGTGCTCATGGACGTGCAGATGCCGGAGATGGACGGCCTTGAGGCAACGCAGGCCATCCGTGCCCGGGAGAAGCAAACGGGGCGGTCGCTGCCGATCATCGCGATGACAGCCCATGCGCTGAAGGGGGATCGCGAGCGGTGTTTGGAAGCCGGCATGAACGACTATGTGTCGAAGCCGGTGCATGCTCAAGAGTTATTTCGTGTGATCGAACGTCTCGTTTCCGGACGTCCACGGTTGCAGGCCACGCCGGAAATGCCCGACTCGCTCTTTCCTTCCGCCGCAACGTCCGAACCGGCCGGCCTCGACTTCGCCGAAGCGCTTCAAGCGGTCGAGGGAGATTGCGCGGCGTTGGAATGCGTCATCCTCGCAGCCCAGGAGGAGTGCCCTCGACAATTGGACGCGATCCGGCAGTCACTTCTTGGCGGCGACGCGACAGCGCTGCGGTTGGCAGCGCACACACTGAAGGGGTCGATTCGCTATTTCGGCGAGACGCGCGCGTTTCGCGTGGCACTGCAACTGGAGCAGGCCGCCAAGAGCGAAAAACTCGCCGATGCCGCCGCGCTTCTCTCTCCCTTGGAGGAGGCGATGCAGCAGTTCCTCGAGGGGCTCCGCACTCAACTCGCCCGCGATGCGCAATCCAACGCCACGGCGCCCTCCGACGACGTCTCCGATACTCCCTCACACAAGGATCAGCAGGCATGAGCGAACAAGTCGTGGGACGGCCGATGGAGATCCTTCTGGTGGAGGACACCCTTGAGGACGCGCGGGCGACGATCGACGCGCTGAAGCAGGGTGAGGTGATTTGCCGCGTGACCCTGGTGGTGGACGGCGAAGAAGCGATGGCCTTCTTACGCCGCGAGGGAGTTTTTGCCCGCGCCCCGCGTCCCGACCTGCTGCTATTGGACATCGAGTTGCCGAAGAAGACCGGTCGCGAGGTGTTGGCGGACATTCGAAAGGATGCCAAGCTCAAGGATCTCCCCGTGGTTGTTTTGACCGCATCGGCCGTCCACAAGGCGGTCTTCTCAGCTCAGGGCCTTCGCGTCGACAGTTATATGACCAAGCCGGTGAGCCGCGAGAGATTTCTCGACGTCGTGAAGGAACTCAAGCACGATTGGCTCAAGGAATCGGTTGTGCTCCCGACGGAATGACCAGCCTCTCCGCGTCGGAATACCAAATACGTCAGGCTTTCCAGCCTGACTCGGCTCGGCGCGCAGAACCTGCCCGGGGGCAACCCTGTTCTGAACCATCCCTGAATTGGTGTTCGGGTCAGACTGGAAAGCCGGACATGAAGCCTCTTACGCAGGATCACTAATCCGCCCGATTCGCCGCGACGAATTGCTGGTACTACTGTTTTTGCTTTTATTCAACTTGACTTTATTTTTAATAAATGTAATATTCAATTAGAGATTAAGAAAAGCCTGAATCACCAGAATGGACCAAGAAGAGCACCCCGACGACGACGCATCGGGTTTTCGGCAGCGCCAGGGCTTTGGCCCGTGGCAGCAGTGGGCTGCTTGGTGTTTGGCGAGACAAGGGATCGGAGAATGGCAATCGGAGAATGGCAAGTGGAACGCGAGGAGCGACGAACGTGGATTGATTTCCTGAAGGACGAGGATCTTGTCTTTGCAAAACGCTTTCTCTTGGCCTCGGGTTCGTTGAAGGCATTGGCCCAGGCCTACGGCGTTACTTATCCCACGATACGACTCCGGCTGGATCGGCTGATCCAGAAGATCAATCTCGTCGAGGACGAGCGGATCGACTCCGAATTCGAACGTTTGGCCCGCGTTCAATACGCCGAAGGGAAGATCGACCTCGATACGCTCAAGCTGTTGTTGAACGCTCACCGCAAGGAACTGGAAAAACGTCATGAGAACCCTGCTGTTCGCTAGTCTCTTGGTGTTGGCCGCCGTCTTGCCGGCTTTCGGCGAGACCATTGTCCGAGAAATCTCTTGGAAGGCACTGCGAGAAACCCAGGAAGCCCCAATGGGCGAACTCGTCGAAGGAAAAAAGCCGGGCCCCATCGATGTTCTTAAGGTTGAGAACGAAGGGCGGGAGCCTGGAACGATCAACGTCTTCCGTCTCGATCATCCCGGCATCACTTCCTTTCGCTACGCCGTCACGGGACAGGTGCGTTACGAAAGCGTCGAGGAAACGGGCTACTTGGAGATGTGGAGCGCGTTCGGCGATAAGGGGGAGTATTTCTCCCGCACGCTTGGCGAGTGGGGTCCGATGCGATCTCTGCAGGGTTCCTCGGACTGGCGGCCGTTTTCGCTTCCCTTCCTCGCCAACGAACAACACGGATTGCCGACGCGGCTCGTCGTCAACGTCGTTTTGCCCGGAAAGGGGACGGTCTATATGGGTCCGCTCCGCGTTGTCCAGTACGAACAGAACGAAGATCCTCTGGCAATACCGGGCGAGTGGTGGGGGGAACGCACGTCCGGATTGATCGGTGGAATCACCGGCGGAGTGGTCGGGTGTCTCGGCGGCTTGATCGGCGTGCTGGCAGGCCTGGGAAGATCTCGCAACTTCGTTCTGACCCTGGCCAAGGCGCTTTTATGGTTCGGGGTGCTCAGCCTCCTCGTCGGCTTGGTCGCACTTGGGCTGGGGCAACCTTATGCGGTATGGTATCCACTGCTGCTGCTCGGAGTGATTCTTACGGCAGTCATTGGGGCCAACCTGCGTACACTCAGGCGGCGGTACGAGGAATTGGAACTGCGCCGCATGGCGGCAATGGACGTCGCCGCCGGATCGAGATCCGGGTAGTGCCGGCGAAGAGGAGGGTGTCGCAACGGTTCTTCGAAAGCAGCTCGCCGTGGTTTTATAGCTGGTCGAATCATCGCCTTGATGAACTTCGAGACCCACGCGTACGATGCGAGCCGGAACCTCCTGCCAGTGCCACATGTCGGTGGGTTCGAGCTACGTCCAAATGAGCAAGCCAAGAATGCCCACTCCCACGGCCGCGAATGGAACCGCGAAGAGCGTCAAGCAGCCCAAGCCCTTTGTGGACTTGGCTCCAGTCGTTTGAGCCATAGTATCCTCCGAGTTCGAATCAGGGCATGGTTCAAAAAACGGGGACTGGCTCCGAGCAAAATAGCTTCTACCGGTGAAAAACACGGTTCGGCGAGGTGCCTGTCCCCGTTTTATGAACCATGCCGCAATCAGGCTTCAAACAACCGTCGCGAGTCAATCGACCGCCCATCCGGCAGGGCGAACCGCCTCCGCAAGTCTACCGGAATCGATGCACGAATTCCTCGGCGGCGCCCAAAGATTCGGACGGGGACTACGGAAAACTTCCTGAAAAACCTCGCTTTCTGTAATTTTTCTAAACTTCCCAGTTTGACAAGCCGCGAATCTGACATAGATTTCATTACGGAAACGCAACGCAAACCAACGGGCGTTTCCGGGGAAGTGGCTCAAGGGCCATTTCCCAAAACGCGAGGGCCCTTTTCGCCCGGCACCAGAAAATCAACTCCTGAATTGCCGGCATGTTCTCGCGTCAGTGTGGCCTGTGGCCTCGTGTCCTCGACAAAGGCAAACCGGTCGTAAGGCCGGGACGCAAAGCCAAGGGCCGGCGCCGTGCCGGTCGCCCGGCTGCCGAAAGGATCACGCGGATCGATGGCTTCGGCCGTCGTGAGGCAACGGAGAGCGGGTTTGCTCAATCCATCCGGAAGCGGCTGCCCGATGTTTCGGCGAGTGACGAGGAAGAGGCATTTAACTAATCCTGGGATCCGGAGGGTACGCACGCAGGCCGGCGCCGAGGTAACAACTCGGTGTTGTACCCGATGGAGCCCAAGTAGGTCAGTTTCGGCTAGTCTTGGACTCAATTCAAAGAAGTCGCAAGACTGCCGCTGATTGGGAGGAATGGTATGAAGTCGCTCGCGAAGAAAGTGCAACGTTTCCTCGTCTCGGAAGATGGCCCAACCGCGGTTGAGTACGCGGTGATGTTGGCCCTGATCGTGATCGTCTGCTTGACGGCGATTGGCACCATCGGTACCAACGCAAACACCACTTTCACGAACGTCGCCAGCAAGTTGGGCGGCGGAACCCCGTAGCAGGAGGCGAGGCGCTGCCGAGGCTTTCAGGCTAGAGCGGGCATTGTCCGCAATCATCGCCTGAAAGTGATTCGGAAAGACCATACCCCCTTGGCGTTCGTCGAACGGGCGCCGAGGGGGAGTTTTTTGGTCTATGCGGTATCGCGCATCAGCAGCCGGCTGCTCGCAGCAGACGGGCTGCTATTGTGCGAATTCTCGGCACGAAGCCGAATTCTACGACCTAGACTTTCCTTGGATATCGGTCGTGGCAACGGGAGCCACGGCGGTCGGCGTGAGGTGAGCGGTGAAATCGGGAGTCCAACCATGCAGTCAATGATGTCGCCCGAGATGATTGGCGGTGCCGTCCAGATGGTGATCTACTTCTTTACCTTCCTGGCAGCAGTGTTTGGCGCGGTGTTCTGCGCACGCGTCTAACCCGAGTTGCCCCGCTTCCACGTCGCGTCGAAAGTATCGGAAGAAGCAAAGACGGAGAACTACGTCATGCTCGAGAGCGTTTCCGGGAGTTATGCCAGCGGTGGACTTGTGTTGTTGGTCTGCTGGCTGGTGACCGTCGTCCTGGTGGTCGCTGCGGTGATCGACGGATGGAAACTCAAGGTACCCAACTGGATCACTTTTCCCATGATCCTCAGCGGCTGGGTGGCCAGCACGGCAATGTTTGGATTCAGCGGGCTCGCCTGGAGCTTGGTCGGCACGGCGGTCGGGCTCGCATTGCTCATGCCCGCCTACGCCATTGGCGGTATGGGGGCTGGCGACGTGAAACTGCTGGCCGGTGTCGGTGCCTGGGTCGGTGCCGCCCACACATTCTGGGCGTTTTTGATTTCTGCCGTCGTCGGCGGAATCATCGCCATGATCATGGTGCTCTATCGCCGCAAGTGGCGGCACCATCGGCTGCAATTCTGGGCCATCCTTACCGAGATTTTTACGATCCGCGATCCCAACGAACTCTCCGCCATTGCCGCCAATCGCAAGAACACCATGCTCCTTCTCCCCTACGGGATACCGATTGCGATTGGAACGATCGGCTACTTCGCCGCCACGGGGATGCTCCTATGAAGCTACGCAGCCTACCTAGATGTTGGTTTCGCGATGCCGCCCCCCCCCGCAATGAAGGTTCGTCCGGCCAATTTCCGCCGGAAGCGGCTCTGAAACTGGAGAAAGTTTGCCGGTTGTGCCGAAAGAATCGACGAGGAACGGCTGCGGTGGAGTTCGCGGTCGTTGCACCGTTGTTCTTCCTATTGGTTCTGGGGATGGTCGAGTTTGGTCGCATGGTAATGGTTCAGCAGATTATCACGAACGGATCGCGGGAAGGGGCGAGGATGGCCGTTCTGGACGGAACGACCGCCACGGACGTGCTGACGACAGTGAACAACTACCTCTCCAGCGCGGCTGTTGCAGGTGCGACCGTAACGGTCAATCCTGATCCGCCGAATACGGCCGGTTTTGGCGAACCTGTCACCGTTACCGTTTCCGTTCCTTTCGATCAAGTCAGTTGGCTCCCGTCGCCAATGTACTTGAGCGGGAAGACACTGTCTGCCTGCACGATCATGCGACGGGAGACGGTGCAGTAGAACATCGTGCTCCAGCGGCGGCGCCCGCCGGCAAGCACGGCCGACGCCCAATTCGGGGAAACTCATGCGAGCCAAATCGATCGTCCTCCTCCTCCTGGCACTGGGCTGCGGCCTAGTTGCTTCGATCAGTATCACCAAGGTGATGGCCAACCGGAACACCGGGGCTGTGACCGTGGCGGCCGAGACCGATTCGATCTTCGTCGCCATGACGGACATCCCGATGGGTGACCCCCTGACCGCCCTGGAGGTCAAGCTGGAACAGTGGCCCAAAGACAAGGTTCCCGCCGGCGCGCTGACCAAGATCGAAGACGTGGAAGGCCGCCGCCCCAAGACGAAGATCTATGCCGGCTCGCCTATTTTGGACAATCTGCTTTTGAGCAAAGGGGCGAGCGAGCAAGGAGCGACGGGTCTGATCCCCAAGGGGTACCGTGTCGTCTCGGTAAAGGTGGATGCCGTGAGCAGCGGCAGCAGCCTGATTCGTCCGGGCGACCGCGTCGATGTACTCGTCCATCTCGAAAAGTGCGTCGCGAAGAATATCCCGGACACGTCTACGCGGACCTTTCTCCAGGACATTAAGGTCTTCGCCGTCAACGACGTCTTCGTGTTGGATGACGGGGACGGTTCCAACGAGGCCATTAAAGCCCAAACCGTCTCGCTTCTGGTCACGCCGGAACAAGCGGAGAAGACGATGCTCGCCACCGAACTGGGCAAAATCCGCCTGGTGATGCGAAGCCCCGACGACGACGAGCAGACGAGTATTGCGGGAACGTCGGCGGGAAAACTGTTCGGCGTTGCCGACGGCGCGGACCGCGACGGCGAAAGCCTCTTGGCGCTGGGTGAATCGAAACCGGCTGCGTCCGGCGATGCCGCCTCCTTTTTGGAACTGCTCAATGCCCAGAAATCCCAGCCAGCCGCCGGGCCGCAGTCCGCCGTGCCCGTCGCGGCCGATACCTGGGCGGTGCGAATCCTTGCCGGCAGTGAGATCAACGATACCCTGCTCGAGGCTGCCGGCGGCGAAGCCGCCACAGACTCGAGACCGTCGCCGTCGAAGTGGAAAGTCAGCGGCGCGAGCGGTGCCTGCGTCCTGCCGGGCGGATCTTGTCCGGCACCAGGTTCCGCGACAACTCCTTCGACGATTACTCCGCCGCCCTCCAGCGATCCGCAGGCAGGTTCGGCGGAAGATGCCGGGCAGGAACCGGCGACGGCCGATGCGCCGTCGAACAACGATGCCTGAGTGCGTGGAAACTGCAACTTTGATGCGACACATCCGAGCGGAAATTCGGAACTGACAACGGACATGGACGAGCGTCGGGCCCTGTCACGGGCCGGACTCCGGCTTAGATAAGGATTATCAAGGATGGTCAAGCACAAGTTGTGGGGCAATTCCACCCCCGCGTTGATCGTGTCTCTGTTGGCATGGTCGGCTGCCGCGGCCCAGGGACAAACCGGGCCCAATCACGAGAAGTCTTCCGGCGTCTCCATCTCGCTTACCCAGCCCCAGGCGATTCTTCACAAGATTTCCGCCGCCTCCGAGCGGATGGAGATGACGGTCTCCACAAGCCGCATTCTCACGCTCGAGAAGAAGATTCCCCAGGCGCAGGTCAACAATCCCGACCTGTTGGAGTTGACGCCGCTGGCGCCGAACCAGATCCAGGTCTTCGCCAAGAAGCCGGGCGTTACCCAGGTGAACCTCTGGGACGAAAACGACCGCATCTATACCGTCGATGTCATCGTCTTCGGCGATGCGCAGGAGTTGATCCTATTGCTGAAAACCGAGTTTCCCAACGCAGCGCTGCAGGTGAGGCCGGTGTCGCAGGGCGTGCTCATTTCCGGCTACGTGGACCAGCCGCAGCATGTTGGCCGCATCGTCCAGTTGGCCGAAGAGTATTACCCGAAAGTCATCAACAATATTACCGTCGGCGGCGTGCAGCAGGTGCTGCTCCATGTGAAGGTGATGGAGATTTCCCGGACCAAGCTGCGCACCCTCGGATTCGACTGGTCGGCGTTGGGCGATCACACCGCCGTGTACTCGGCAGTGAGCGGATTGCTCGCGGCGGCCTCCTCGGGGGCTGCTTCGGCCGGTTCCGCTACGGGCTCCACGGCCATCGTATCCACCGGCACGCAAACGATGGGGTTCCATGTTGTCGACGGTTCCAGCGCCTTTTTCGGTGTGCTGGAAGCCTTGCGGCAGGACAACCTTATGAAGGTTCTGGCCGAACCGACGCTGGTAACCGTCAGCGGGCGCCCCGCATTTTTCAATGTCGGCGGGGAGATCCCGGTGCTGGTGCCCCAGAGTCTGGGAACCGTTGCCATTGAGTGGAAGAAATTCGGCACCCAAGTCGATTTTGTGCCGATCGTGCTGGGTAACGGTCAGATCCGTCTGGAGGTTCGGCCTCGCGTCAGCGAGATCGACCCGACCCGCAGTGTAACGCTCGATACCTACACCATCCCCGGCCTGCGGGTTCGCGAGGTGGAAACGGGCGTCGAAATGAAGGCGGGACAGACACTGGCGATCGCCGGGCTGGTCCAGGAGCGGACGGAAGCCGTACGTCGTGGCCTGCCTTGGGTAAGTGAACTCCCCTACGCCGGGGCTCTGTTCGGGCGGGTTCGCGAAGAACGTAATGAAATCGAACTGTTGATCCTCGTCACGCCGGAGCTGATCAATGCGGTGGATCCCTCCCAACTGCCTCCGTGCGGTCCCGGAATGATGACGACCAGCCCCAGCGACTGCGATTTGTACTTGCGACGGTTCATCGAGGTGCCCAACTGTTGCGCGGCATGCGAGGGGGTCGGTTGCAGCCAGTGCGGCGGTGGCCAGCCCATGCCCGGCGCGGTTCCCGACGCGATGTTCCATACATCGCCGCCAATTCCTTCACCGCCCGGCGTTACGCCGTCGCCCAGTGACGCTTCAGGGGTGAAACCGATGTCCCACAGTTCAACAACCCAAGTCGCCAGTCCTGCCAACCGGCAAATTCCCGGCAAACCGCAACGTCTGCCCGTGACCACTGCGGCAAGAGGCAATCTTCCAGGACTGCTCGGACCGATTGGCTACGACACGGCGCAATAAAATAAGCCATATTCATGAAGAGCTTCTGAGCCGACACACCAGATTGGCACCGATTCCCATGAGCAACGTTCTCCGTCTAGCTATCGTCGACCCCAGCGATTCCTCGCGGGAATCACTGAAGGCGATGCTCTTGGGCATGGATATGATCTGGCTGGAAGCCGAGTGTTCGCGGTACGAATTCTTCGGCGATGTCGTAGCGCAGACCAATCCCGACATCGGCTTGGTAGCCATGGACCGGGATCCCGTGAAAGCCCTGGAACTGGTCGCCAAGGTCTGCGAGAACTCGCCCAACTGCTCGGTGCTTGTCGTCAGTTCTTCCAGCGATGGCAACCTGATCCTGCAAGCGATGCGGGCCGGCGCCAAGGAGTTCTTGACGCAGCCGATCCGCATCGAAGACCTGCTTGCCGCCTTAGGACGGATTAGCGAGCGGCGATTCGGCCGCGGCGAAAATAAATCCCGTGGCAGCCAAGTGATTGCGGTAGCCGGAGCGATCGGCGGAGTGGGCAACACCAGTATCGCGGTGAACCTCGGGTGCGCTTTGGCTCGCGACAAGAAAAACTCCGTGGCGCTGGTCGATCTCGACCTCTGCCTCGGCGATGCCGACGTTTTCCTCGACGCGATCCCCGACTACACCCTCGTCGACGTCGCGCAGAACGTCACCCGGCTCGATTTCGCCCTGCTGAAACGGTCGTTGACCAAGCACTCGTCGGGATTGTTCCTCCTGCCCCGGCCCGTGCAGTTGGAAGACATCTCACTGATCACGCCCGAAGACCTGCAGCGAGTCATTGGGCTGTTGAAGGCCACCTTCACGCACTTGGTTCTCGACCTGTCGAAGAGCTACAGCCCGATTGATCTGATGGCTCTGCAGATGGCCGCTCACATTATCCTGGTTACCCAGCTTGATTTGCCCTGCTTGCGCAACGTGGTTCGGCTAATGATGTCGTTTGGCGAAATGAAGGGTATGGCGGAGAAGGTCAAGATTCTCGTCAACCGCGTGGGTCTGGACAGCGGCCAGATCACACTCAAGAAGGCCCAGGACACGATCGGCCGCCCCATCTTCTGGCAACTGCCCAACGACTACCGCACGATGATCGAAGTCCGCAACAACGGGGTGCCGCTCATCGAGCAATTCCCGAAAGCCGCGATTACGCAATCGATCGTCGCCCTGGCCGACACGCTCTCCCACGACCAGAAGGAAGCGTCGACGGAAGCGGCCGGGAAGAAGAGCGGTATCGGTCGTCTGTTGAGCTTCTGGCCCGCCAAGGCGGAATGCTAAGAGTCCGACGCACCCCCCTCGCGCCAGGCCAGAATCCGTCGCGCAATTGGCCTCTACGCAACACACCGCATTGGTGCTGCATGGGAGCTTGCCGTGCCGGAAGTCGCTGCAGGCAAAGTGGTTGAGCAGTGCGAGATGCGTGCCACTACATCGCCCCACGGCGGTTTCCACTACCAGAGAATCAGGACTTACGGTGATTCTGGACCAAAAACACCGCCAAAATCGAGCAAGATTTTCCAACCCTGCGCAACCTGGGCTAACCGCTCGCAAAACGCCGTGGGTATGGTAGTTTTCGCCGGTAAAGGTGCTGAAGATGATGTCGGGAATTTCGTCTCGACTGGGATCGACCACGGCCGGCGTCATCATCACCTGGTTCGACTCGGGCCGCACGCTGAAAACGCTCTTCTGCCACTCGACCACCGGATCGAATTCTCCCGGCAGCGGAATCGTGCGGCTCGCCGCCCTCGCGACGTTGTCGCCCTCATTCGCTAGCAGGACGAGGGCCGCATTCTTGGAAGGATTTAACCTCTAGGAAAGAAATGCCGATTCTTTCTGTTGCGCAGACTCTGTCGACAGAATACCCCTCTGATGGGTGACGCAAATGGATCTTGTGAACCGGCCCTGGAAGCGGCTTCCTCTGGTCGCCATCCCGGTTGTCATCATAGCTGTGGGCTTGATTGGTTTGATTCCTTCAGGCACCGAAGTCATTTCTCAAGAAACAGGGACTGAAAAGCTCCGCCTCCGTGCGGCAGGAGACTCCGAGGCCGTTTTCGTCGCTTACCCATGTCCTCCCGGTAATGCCGAAGCTTACGCCGCTCGCCTGGAGCAAATCTATTCCAACCATCCGGGGGTACGCGTCGTTGCCGACCAACGGGCTTCCCAGGTACTTGTCATCGCTCCAGCCGAGATACAGGCCGGAATCCAACAACAAGTGGCCGCCGGAACGCCCCCTCCGCGACCGACTCCCGCGGCGATGCCGACTCCGCAGCCGGTGCTGTCCGCTGCCGGTTGGACAACAATGCCTGGAAAACAGGATGTTCGCCTGTGGAACCGCTCCGGACAGCAGCTCGAAGCCGCTCTGGTACGGACATTCGGGCAAAGGCTCGCTCCGATAGCCGGCCCCACGCCGGCAATGTCGGCTTATGCCTTGAAGCTCGCCGGCGGTGAATCGCTGGCGATGGCCGTCGATCGGCAGGGAAACTGGGTGAGAGTGGAAGGCAGTCCGGCAGCCGTCGCTTCCGCCGCGCAGTTGATCCATGTCGTGGACCATCCCGGGCGATCCGCGGAGGACGAGGTTGAACTCTGCTCGTTGAATCGGGCTCGCCGGGGCGACATCTCCACGGTGCTGGCCGCTTTCCAGGCGAATCAAGAGCCTCCCGCTGCGATGCCGCCGCAAGGCCCCGCTGCTGTCGGCAATGAGTCTCAACCTGTCCTGCAACCGGAGCCTCCTCAGCCGCCGGCGCTCGAGCAACCGTCTCAGGAACCGACCACCACGCAGGTTGTGCCCTTGCGAGGCGGGATTGCCGGCGCTGAACCGGCCTCGGAACAGGAGGGGCTACTCGGTCCCGTGCAGATCGAGATCCTCGAAGGGCTCGACGTGCTGGTGATCCGTGGGCACAAACGCGACGTCGAACGCGTCCGCAAGGTGATTGAGCAGATCGAGCAATTGTCGGCGGAGACCAAGCCCGTCATTCGCATCCTGCCGCTGAGTCACGTCGACTCCGCGGCCTTGGCCACCTTGCTCCAGCAGGTCTACGCCGAAGTGTTCACGGCGCGGCTCGGGGCCCTGAGCATCACGGCTCTCGGCAAACCCAATGCCATCCTGCTCATCGGCCGGGAGGAAACGGTTCTCACGGCGGTGGATTTGGCCAAGCGTCTCGATCAGCCGGTGGCGCCCAGCACCCAGTTCCGGGTCTTTCGTCTCAAGAGTATCCCGGCGGAAACCGCGGCGGAGAACGTCGACGCCTTCTTCGCACAACAACAGCAACAGCAACAACAGTCGGCGGGCCAGACGGGCAGCCTCGCCCCCCGTGTCCAAGTGGTTGCCGACTTTCGCTCCAACTCGCTCATCGTCCGCGGCAGTCCTCGAGAATTGACCGAAGTGGCCGCCATGCTCGAACGCATCGATCAGGCGGAGAACGACGCCTTGAACCAAGTACAAGTATTCAAGCTCAAGAATGCCCTGGCCGAAACGCTCGGTCCGGTGTTGCAGGACGCCATCACCGGGCAGATCTACGGGCAGCGGACAAGCCGCGGCCAATTCGGCGTGGCGCAGGCGGCAGGGCAGCAGCGGCAGGATTTCGAGCGCAAGTCGTCGCGGCTGCAATTCATCACGGTCGATCCGCGCGGCCAGCAAGTGCTCAACTCCGGCATCCTCACCGACGCGCAGGTCACGGCCGACTCCCGCACCAATGCCCTGGTCGTCACCGCGTCGTCCGAAAGCATGCCGCTGATTGCCGCCTTGATCCAACAGTTGGACCAGCCGGCTGACATCGAGTCGCAGGTGAAGGTCTTTACGCTGATTAACAGCGACGCCACGGCCATGTCGCAGATGCTCGAACAGATCTTTTCCCAAACCGGCGCGGCGGAGGGGCTGGCCGTGCGGACCGGCACGCCGATCGACGACAGTTCGCTGGTCGGGTTGCGATTCGCCGTCGACGCCCGCACGAACAGTATTCTCGTTACCGGTTCGACCGGCGCCTTGACCGTCGTCGAGGCGATCCTGTTGCGGCTGGACGAGAGCGACGTCCGCAATCGGAAGACCTCCGTCTATCGCCTCAAAAACGCGCCCGCCGCCGACGTCGCCACCGCCGTCAACGAGTATCTACAGAGCGAGCGGCAGGTCGAGCAGATCGCCCCGGAATTGATGACCGCCTTCCAGCAACTGGAGCGGGAGGTCGTTGTCGTCGCCGAACCGGTAAGCAACAGCCTCATCATCAGCGCCACGCCGCGGTTCTATGAGGAGATCCTCAACCTCGTTAAGGAGATCGACCAACGCCCGCCGATGGTGATGATCCAAGTCCTCATCGCTGAAGTCAGACTCGGCGACACCAACGAATTCGGCATCGAATTGGGACTCCAGGATTCGATCCTTTTCGACCGTAGCTCCATCATCGGCGACACCCCAGGGGTTCTCGCGCCTGGATTCCTCTTCAACAGCGGCGTCATCGGCAACAGCGCAAGCGCGGCTTCTCTGGCCACCCGCGAAGACGTCGGCGGCCAGGCGATCACCAATCTCGGCGTCGGCCGGACGAACACGGACCTCGGTTTTGGCGGTCTGGTGCTCTCCGCGTCGAGCGAATCGGTCAGTGTTTTAATTCGGGCGCTGGAGCAGCAACAGAGACTGGAAATCCTCAGCCGCCCGCAAGTGATGACGATGGACAACCAGACGGCCCAGATCCTGGTCGGCCAGCAGGTGCCGACGATCGAGGCCACCCAGTTGACGCAGTTCGGTGTGGTCAATTCGGTGATCTACCGCGATGTCGGCCTGATCGTTACGGTGACGCCGCGGATCAGTCCCGAGCAACTGGTGGTGATGGAGATCCAGGCCGAGAAATCGGAGGTCGGGCCGATCGCCGAAGGTATTCCCATCGCGATCACCGACAGCGGCGAGACGATTCGCTCACCCCGCATCGACAGCATCATCACCCGTACGGTGGTCAGCGCTCTGGACGGCCAAACGGTTGTCTTGGGCGGCATGATCTCGAAGTCGACCCAGCAAACGAATCGCAAGGTGCCTTACCTGGGCGACATTCCGGTACTGGGGCATCTCTTCCAATACAAATTCTCGGACGAGGACCGCAAGGAATTGCTGATCATCATGACGCCGAGGATCATCGACGACGCCAAAGACGCTGAAAAGGTGAAGCGGATCGAGGCGGCTCGCATGCACTGGTGTCTTTGCGACGTGATGGCTCTGCACGACGGGGACGGACTCGACGCGCGGGGCCCGGCGTGGTTCGATGGCGATGCCGCGGTGATCTACCCCGACCTCGACCCCACGCTCAAGACCATGCAAGAACTGCTGCCGCCGGGCGATGGAACCAATACGGTCGTCTCCCCCGAGACGATCCCCACGCCCGTGCCGGTGGCGCCTGCCCAAAACGCCGTCCCCTCCGTCCGTAGCGGCGCGACAGCACCGCTGGAAACCACGGTGATCATCGGGGGCGAAGTGCAGCCGCCGTCCGGGCAGGCTGTCGACCGCTCCAACCGGCCTGTACAACGTTCTATGCCGGCCCCAGCCGACGAATCCCCCTTTCGTCCTGACCAGAACCGATAAGCGATGCCAATCATGCCTTGCAGGATCTGTCCGATTCTAGGATCTCTTCTGCTGATCGGCGTCGGTTTCACGACCGGCTGCAAACCGATCGATTTGAGTCCGTCGCAGGACTGGTTCGGCGGGAGTGATAGCGACCCGCGGGCGCCAACGTCGCTCACGGCCGTTTGGAGTCCGGCCATGCTCGAGCGGACCGACGGAACCCGTGCCCGCGGCTTCGGCGGCCGCTTGATGTTCTATCAAGCGAAGAGCCAGAATCCCGTTCGCGTCGACGGCGCCCTGATCGTCTACGCCTACGACGAGGAGGCGGGAAACAGCGCCGACAGTCGTCCCTCGCGGAAGTACGTCTTCACGCGCGAGCAATTCGCCACGCACTACAGCAAATCCGACCTTGGCCACTCGTACAGCGTCTGGATTCCCTGGGACAAGATGGGCGGCGAAGCCAGACAGGTCAGCCTCGTCGTGCGTTTTACTCCGATCGATGGTTCGACAATCGTCAGTGAACCGTCCAAGGTTACGCTCCCCGGCAACACCCCGCTCATCGAGCAACAAATCCACACCGAATCGCAGCCGACTCGTCCCGCGGCGACGGGTTTGGTGCAACCGGCTTCGCACGAGGCGTTTGTTTCCGAGCAAGCCCGGCAAAGCAAGGAATCCACTGGCCGCCAAATGGAAACCGCCACAATCCGCATCCCGCGGCGAGGAGATAACTAATCGAGCGAAGCCTCGCCTTGGGCCGACGGATAGTAGTAGGTTGGCGGGTTAATGGTTGCCCTCGACCCCCGCGCCCGGTTTCGATAGAATTGGGAGTATACAATAAGTTCGAAGAACGCAGTGTGAATGAGGAGTTCGCCGTGGAACAGACCGTAAGCCTGCAGTCGGTCGCCGCTCTGGCGGCTCAACTGAGCCCGGTTGAGCGATTGCGACTGGTTGAGCGTATTGCGAGTGAACTCGCGGCTTCAACGGTTTCGCGACAGCCCGCGCAGCGCCGATATTGGAGAGAGATTCGCGGGATGGCAGTGCATCCCATGTGCGGAGAAGATGCGCAGGCGTGGGTTTCACGAACACGCGAAGAGGCTGACCGTCAACCCGAACACCTGCGGGGCCCGCGGACATGAAAGTGGAGGAAGTTTTCCAGCAGGTCCAACGGCTCTTTTTGGATACCGCTCCCGTTATCTACTACGTGGAAAGTCATCCGAAGTACCGCCCCGTGGTCGATGCGATCTTCGATGGAATCGACGACGGCAGACTTCCCGCCGTCACTTCACCCATCACTCTGTCGGAATGCTTGGTCGTCCCGTATCGTTTCGGCGACGTGAGCGCGCAGGAACACTTTGCTGACTTGATAATCCGCGGACAAGGTGTCTTGTTCGTGGTGATCGACGAGGGGATTGCACAGCGCGCCGCCGAATTGCGAGCGCATTACAACCTTTCCCTGACTGACGCCTTTCAAATTGGCACCGCGCTGGTCGCCGGTTGTGACGCCCTATTGACCAACGACGCGACTCTAAAACGCGTACAAGAACTCGGCGTCATCGTTGTCGACGAATTAGAGCCATAGCGGCTTGCTGTTCCAGGCAATAAACGGTTGCAATAAATCCGATTTGGCAAGGGGGGTTTCGGCGTAGATCCGCATCCCGCCTGGGATCCTTCCGGACGCTATGTTGTTTTCAACGGGTTTGTCAACGATACGTGACAGGTCTACATCGGCAACCTCGCCAGGCTTCTGGAGTAGTCCGGTCAAATCAGGAGAACAGCAATGCCGAACCACGAAAAAGTGAAGGTCGGGATCATCGGGTCGCAGTTCGAGGCCGACATTCAAGCGGCGTCGCTGAAGATCCTGCCGGAAGAGGCTGAACTGGTGGCGGTCGCTTCGCCGACGGCCGGGCACCCGGAAGCCCTGGCCGCCAAGTATGGCATTCCCAACTGCTATCACGACTACCGGGAAATGCTCAAGCAGCGCGACATCGAGATGGTGAGCATCACCGCGCCCAACTACCTGCACGCCTCGATGACGATCGATATCGCCCGCGCCGGCAAGCACGTCGTCTGCGAAAAGCCGTTGTGCATGACGCTGGAAGAGGCGGACGAGATGATCGACGTCTGCCGGCAGCAAGGCGTGCTCTTGATGTACGCCGAAGAACTGCTCTTCACCCCGAAGTATGTCAAGGCCAAGCAGATCGTCGACGAGGGGGGACTGGGCAAGGTCTACCTCGTCAAGCAGAGCGAGAGGCATTTTGGCCCGCATTCGCCCTGGTTCTGGGACGCCGAGCGGTCCGGCGGCGGCGCGCTGATGGACCTCGGCTGCCACGGCATCGCCTTCTGCCACTGGTTTCTCGGCCGGCCGCGGATCAAGAGCGTGCTCTGCCAGATGGGCACCTACGTCCAGGGCGACAAGACCCGTGCGGAAGACAACTCCGTCTGTATCCTGGAGTTCGAGGGAGGCGCCGTCGGCCAGGTCGAGAACAGTTGGGCACGCCGCGGCGGCATGGATGATTGCATCGAGGTCTATGGCGAGGGGGGCGTGATCTACGCCGATCTGCACATGGGCAACGCGCTGCCGACCTATAGTGAGTATGGCTTCGGCTATGCCGTGGAAAAGGCGCCGGACACGAAGGGCTGGACGTATCCGGTGTTCGACGAGCACTGGAACTACGGCATGCCCCAGGAGATGCGCCACTTTGCCCGCTGCGTCCGCGGCAAGGAAGAGTGCCTCGTCACGGGCGAAGACGGCCGTGTCGTGCAGGAAGCACTCTACGCCGCCTATCAGTCGGCGGGGAGCGGGCGCAGGGTGGAACTGCCGTTTCGGCCCGCGGGCGTGAAACGACCCATCGACCTGTGGTGGAATCCGCTCCCCAATCTATAGCCCGCTCGGTCCCAAGCGTTCCTCGAAGAAAGCCAGCAGGCCAGGCAAATGGATGACGTGCCCTTCCGGGTGCGCCAGCACCGCCGCGTCTTGCGGCACCCCGAAGTCGCTGTAGATCGCGCCGATTTCCTTAAGAGCTTCGCAGGCCAGCGGCACGGGGAATTGCGACGGGGGCTCTTGGAGTCCGTTCTGGCATAGCAGCGCTCGCGGCGCAGTCAGGCAATAGATGTCCGCAAAATCGACCAGTTCGCGCAAGCCGTCGAATTTCCAACACAGGCAGTGGTTCTGTTCCATCTGATCCATCTTGGTGAGGAATCCGGCGCTCACCGTGGCGGCGATCCGCGGATCCATCGCCCCGAGCCACATCGCCATTTCCCCGCCCAGCGACAACCCACCGCAGCCGATGCGTGCTCTGTCCACCTGCGGCAACGATTCCAGGTAGTCAACGCACCGCATCAAGTCCCACAGCCTCTCTCCCATCAAGCTGCGATCCTTTTCGTAGACGGCGTGTTGCCCAACGTCGGCGGCGATCGTCACAAAGCCGCGCTCGGCCAGCGCCGCGGCAAATCCGCGGTACAATGAGTTTCTCTCATGCACCGCGAGCCGATTGCCGCCGTGTCCGTGGATGCAAACCACCGCCGGCCGCGGACCGCCGCTTCCGGCCGGCAAGGTGACGAGCGTCTTGAAGCGTCGTCCGGGCGTGCTGTTGATCTCGACTTCCCGCAGTTCATACTTCTCCTTCTTCTCGGACGACACAGTCTGCGGATCGAGCGCAATCGAATCGCGCCCGGCCACCAGGTCATCCAGTTTGAGAAGTTGAAACAGCTTGGCGCGGACCTCGCCCTGCCAGACCACCGCCTCCTCGCGAGTTCCAGCAGTGTATCGCATGCTCCGCAGCGGCTGCTCGGCGGCCATGGAGGAGCCGCCGCTAACGCAAGCCTGGCACACAACAAGGCAGTATACAGGCATCCAACGGCGCATCAATGCAGTGGTCATTGCTCGTGATTCCTCTTCTGCTGCAGGTGTGAATCCACTGACGTCAGGAAAAAGCTCGTGCGATCGTCGCGCCAATCCAAACCGCTATGATACGCGCACGGAGTCGATCTCTCAATCTGCGTTCCGGCGATTGTCACGGTCGAAAGGTCTCGCCACCACTTGGGTACAGCCGCTCAAAATCCCGCAGCGCCACACTGGAACCGGCCTGCCACGCCCGCTGCACGTATTCGGGGATCAACTGGCCAAGCCTCGGCGGGAAACCACGAACGACACGAACATAGCCTACTCCGCCGTTGTGGGCCGATGCCAGAGCGATTCCCAATAGCGGCGGTCGAGTTCGTAGGGATCGACCGGAGCGTCGTCCGCGTGGTCGGGCGCGAGGACGCCGTAGCGTTTCATCTCTCGCAGGTATTGCGGGCGGGGACGGAAGCCGGGCATGTCGAACCGCTTGATCGCCTCCAGGTTCTCCTTGCCGGCCGTGACCATCGCCAGCAGCTTGCCGTAGTCCGCATCCAACTCGTCGGCGAAGACTACGGCCGGCTTATCTGCCGCATCGCGGCAACGGGCCAGACCGCCGGACGCCTCCGCCAACGGCGCCAATAGCAGGAGCGATTTCTCGGGCCGCGTGAGGTCGAACACGATGTGACGGCTGAGCTTCAAAAGCGGGTCGCCGATGTCGAATCGCCAAAACGAAAGGCCCCGCTCGTCCGAAAGCGATCGCGGCAGCACGTTCGATCCCTGGTGGCAAGCCCCGCAGCGGCGATCGATCACTTCAGCCCCGGCGCGAGTGGTCGGCCAATCCTCGTCCGTATTGACAAGCTGATTCTGCTGGTAGCCGCCGATGGAACCGCAGCCAAGGGCCGCGTATGTGCCGGGATAAGGGGCGCCCACCTCGATCCACAACCGCAGCATCTTCTTCTCATGCTCGGTGGCCTGCACGCCGTAGTGCATGCCGTCGAGCATCGTGAGGATGCGGCTGGCCGACGAGCCGATGGTTCGCGGCGGGTAGTTGCCCTGCGGCCGGTTGCGGTTGTCGGAGAAAAGCTGCCGGACGGTCATCGTGAAATAGGCGTGGGAGAACATCGGCCCACGGTCGCCGCTGAGCACGACGTCGCCCGCATACGGCCCGCCCCGCTCGGTCGCCTCGTAGTCGTGGCAGTCGACACAGAGACGGTCGACGATCGGCTGGATGTCGCGCGGAAAGTCGAACATCTCGGGGCAATCGCTGATCGGTTCGATGCGGCTGGGCCGGCGTGCAAGGGCCGCCGGGTTCCCAGCGGGCAGGAAGGTGGCGGTGCGCTGTTCGTGGCAGCCCACGCAACCGGTCGTCTCGCCCGGCTGCACGGAAAGGAAGCTGTGCATTCGCTTGACGGAGAGGCCGTTCTCGTCGAGGGCCACGAAGAACAGCGACCGCAGCGCGGGCAGCTCCATCGAGGCGGAGCCGTCGGGCTCGACCGGCACGGTGCCCAGCACGCGTTCCAGGGTGAACGATCCGCCATAGGTCAAAGGATCCATGCCGCCGGTGAAGTTGACCGGCTTGGGAAGCGACTCGAGAACCAGGAGTTTCTTGATCTCGCCCCGCTTCACGCCCTCCATATTGCGCCCGCGGTAAACATCCATGAGCACGACGCGGCCCGTGTCGCTATTCGGATTCGTGCGATCGGGAATGACCCGCTCGCGGAGGCGAGCAATGAGCGGTCGCGGCTCGTGGCACTCCAGTCCGGCGGCGACTTCATCGGGGCTCGCGCGATAGACCTCGTACTCGCGGCCCTCGCCGTCCAGAAGCACAATTCGCCGGGCCTGCGCCGCGAGGAACATGTTTTCGGAGAAGGCCCACGGATCGCGGTAGCCGGCGGCGGTGGTAATGGCGCGGGCGTAGCCTTGCCGGTCGGGGCCGCCGCGGGGATCGACCACGGTAACCGCGCCGTCGTGCTCGCGCCGGCCGTGCCCCGGCGAGAAGATAGCCACCACTTTCTCCGTCGACGGGATCGGCCTGGCATCGATCATCACGGTGGCCGGGTGCATATTGCCGAAGAAGACCATCTGACCACTGCCGTCCGGGTTCGCCGTCCAGAGATGGTGGTAATCGACCTGCGAACGATCGACGTACTCCCAGCGCTGGTAGAGGAGGCGCCCGTCGGGCAGAGGCCAGGGTGTGTTGTCATGCTCAACGTTCGCGGAGATGGGATGGATGCCCGTCCCGTCCGATTCGCAACGGTGCATCACGGCCACCTGCGTCAGCCAACACTGCACCCACCGCTTGCAGCGGCTGGAGATGAATACGATCCGGTCGTCGGGCAGGTAGCAGGGCTCGATGTCGTCGTACGGCCCGTCGGTCAACTGCCGCAGGTTCGAGCCGTCGGCATCGATTTCGTAGAGATGGTAGTTGCGGGTCTCACCTGGGCGATATGAGAAGAGGATCTTCTCGGCGTCGTAATGGACCACCGGATCGCGGATTGCGCCTTGCGGGTCTTCGAGGATCGTGGTGACCTGGCCGGTGGAGAGATTCAGGCGGCAGAGTTTTCCACCGGCGCCGTAAAGGACGCGGCTCTCGTCAAACGAGTAATAGCCGAAGTTGGCGTACCAGTGCCCGTCCTTGCCCGGCTGGCGCATGGCAAAGACGATCTCTTCGCAGCCGGACTTCTCGGGAACGCCGGCCAGATACGCGGCGGCTTCCCGCTCGGCTTGAAGTCGCGATTCGGCCGCTCGTCGCTTCACCTCGGCGAATGCCGCTGCCGCTTCGCCATCGGGAATCTCGATTTCCCAGATCGAGACAATCCCCCACTGGCCAGGCTTGAGGCACAGCACGCGAAGATAACGGCCTCGCGCCTTCAACCCTTTGATGACCTCGCGGCCACCTTGCCCGTCTCTTTGCTCATGCATGGTCTGCCAGTCGCGGCCGTCGGTGGAGACTTGAACCTGGTACTCGACCGCATGGGCGCGTTCCCAGCCAATGACCAGGGTCTCGAAGGAGACCGGCCTAGCCAGAGCGATCTGAATCCACTCGGGCTTGCCGTCGAACCCGCCGCTGGCCCAGCGGGTACGGGAATCGCCATCAACGGCATATTCGGTCCGGTAAGTCTCCGAGTGATTGGATGACGCGGTGACGAAAGCCGCCGCGGCGGCGGTGCGAACCGCAGCGTTCGCCGACAGTACGATCAGGGGCATCAACAACGCAGGCCACCTTGACCCACGCCATGCGGCTCGCACGAGCATCGCTTCCTCTCCATCACTGTTTCACGAAGCGCTTGCGGCGTACGCGGCCGACACACGCTCAACCCAAAGCCCTAGCGTAGCAGTGGCCGGCCGTCGGTGCAAACGTGATTCGCGATGAGTTCGCCGTGAATTCTCCGCAGTTGGATTTCCCTGGCGGTCGGGCAGAACTTCTTCTCACACCCGTTCTCTTTGCCCTCCCGTCCCTCAGAAAACCTCACCGCCCATCCACCAAACCACCCTCAATTCACCCAGAGATTCTCCGGAAGAGCCACTGTAGCGGGATGCGCGTTGGCGGAGGGGCGGCGCGGAGGCGCGTGCGACGATTGGCAGCGGCGGTTGTGGTGCCCAAGTTGGCGATTTCTCAAATCCGAGGGGACATG
Source organism: Rhodopirellula sp. (assembly GCA_012728855.1). Taxonomy (GTDB): domain Bacteria; phylum Planctomycetota; class Planctomycetia; order Pirellulales; family Thermoguttaceae; genus JABWBD01. The sequence goes on from JAAYEH010000011.1 coordinate 61,831, forward strand.
GTGGCCAC
>JAAYEH010000111.1 GCA_012728855.1 Rhodopirellula sp.
CGAGCGACGGGCACCGCACTTTCTCCGTTCACCTCGGCAAGAGCGTCTTCCGCTGCTTCCACCCCGACTGCCAAGCAAAGGGCAACACGCTCGATCTCCGGGCCGCCTATCAACGCTTGCCCCTCGGCCAGGCTGCGGAAGATCTCGCCCGTACCTTCGCCCCCCACTTGACAGCATCACAAAAATCGGACACAGAGAAGAGGCACCCGTAAACTGTCCCCTGTAACTCGCTAAGCCACAACCTCGAACTTTCCAGTTCACGTCGAACCAACACACAGGTACGCTTCCGCCGGATGAACCAAAAAAAGGGGAGGATTGCCGCGATCGTTATGGCGAGCGTTGGAGTCTTTGCCGCAAACGGTCGAGCAACCGGGTAGTCAAGTGCGAGCGGGCCGTATCGCCGCCGCCGCGGAGTTCAAACCGCTCGGTCTCCATGCGGCCGCCGGGCATTCGGAAGACGGCGACGACGAGCCTGCGGTCGCCGTCGCGCAGGATCGGACCGACCAACAGGGCCCACTGGCTCACCGCACGCTCGGCCGCCGCCGCGGCGAGCAATTGCAGGCGAGGTTCGGCGGCACTTCGACGCCACGCTCCTTTGTCGACTTCCAGCAGGCTGTGCAGCTTCTCTTCCGTAGTGGCAGTGAACGCGCCGGCAAGATAGTCCCGTGCGCCCTCGACACCGCCTAACGCAGCGGCTACACTGCCGCCACTGCCGACTTCCGCCAGAGCGAGAGTCATCCCTTTGTTGTTGAGCAAGCTGACGATATGTTCTTCGAGCGAAATGGTTCCCTCGCCGTAGACGTGGTCGCCGAGGTGTTCCTGGATATGTCGTTTGAGCTGTTGCAGCCGTGCCCGGCCCTGCGGCGTATCGTCGGGTAATGCGAACGTGTAGTCGACGCGGCCGCCGTCGAATTGCGAGGAGACGATGACGTCGGAGGGCAGCAGGGCGTTGTCGTCGAGCGTCTGGGAAATCTGCGATTGGCCCAGCCCGACAAACCTCAACGTCAGCGAACAGCCGGGAAGCCGCGTTCCGAAGCGGCGGCTCAGGTACGGAACCAGTTCGTCGTGGACCATCGGCTGAAGTTCGCGAGGCGGCCCGGGCAGCGCGACGATCACCGCGCGGGGATCCTCGAAGACCAGGCCGATCGCCGTGCCGCCGCCGTTCTTGAGCCAGCCCCCTTTATCGGGAACCTGAGCCTGTCGCCGCAGATTGGGTCGCAGTTGGTCGGGGGTGGTGTTCAGTCGCTCGGCCCAGCCGCGCAGCACCTCCGGCCGTTCTTGCAGGGCGATGCCGGTAAACTCCGAGAGCGCCTCGCGCGTGATATCGTTCTCCGTGGGACCGAGGCCGCCGGTGACGATCACCAGCTTTGCGCGGGACACCGCAAAGCCCAACGCCTCTGCGATATCGGCCCGCTTATCATCGACGCTGATGGAACCGACGCAACGCAAGCCGAGCGGATGGAGTGTCTGCGTGAGGAACTGCGTGTGGCTGTCCGCATAGACGCCGGCGAGCAATTCGCCGCCGGTGACGACGATCTCATAGACGATCGGGTCGCCGGACGCGGAACCGGCTTCCGCCGCACGGAGGTCGCCGGGCGATAGCAAGGCCAGCGCCAGGAGAGGCAGGGCGAACCGGCAAGCCCAGCCGGAGTTTTGTACTGCCGAGTACTTTGGCGTCATAGTCGGAACGGAGACTCTCTTCATTCCGTTATTGTAACCGCCGTGAGAGTCAAATGGCCACTTCTTGGGCGACAGACTGCGGCAGCGGTTCGACCGGCCTTGGCGACGCGGTGGGGAAATACCGCTCCAACACGGCCGTGGCAGGGGCCTTGGTCACCAGCGAGACGGCCACCAGCGCTGCCGCCGCGGCTGCCAGAATGAGCGAGACGGGCATGAGGCCGTAGAGCAAGTGGGTCTCGTCTTTGCCGGTGACCATCGACCAAGAGAACAGCCCGCACCAGACGACCGCCGCGGTGAGCACCGAGGCGATGGCGCCGGCCGCCGTGGTTCGCTTCCAGTAGAGCGCGGCAAAGACCAGCGGAAAGAGGCTGGTGAACCCGCTGAAACACCAGACTCCCAGTTCAAACACCGATCCCGGTCTGGCCAGCGAAATCAGGTAGCTGACGACGACAATTACCAGCACGAAACACCGCCCCAGCAGGATCCGCTGCCGATCGCTAAACCGCTGCTCACCCCAATAGTGCAGCACGATGTCGTGGGTGAACATCGAGCCGATCGCCAGAAACTGACTGTCCAGAGAGGACATGATGGCGGCGAGAATGCCGACGGTGAGAAAGCCAGTCATGTAGTCGTTAGTCAGGGTGCCGACCATGCGAGCCAGGACGGCGTTGGGGTTGGCGTCGGGCGGAACGATCGGCTTTCCGCCCCAGACGGCCGTCGATGCCCAGACGCCCACCAGGATACAAGGGAGCCAGACGAGCATGATAAAGACGGGGTGCAGGATGACCGTGGCGCGGAATGTCCGGGCGCTGCGGGCGGTCATCCAGTGCTGGAAGAGGTGCGGGAACATGGCGACCGACAAGGGGACAAACAGGTAACTCAAGAATTGCAGGTGGCCGATGTGCGCGGGGTGGCCGTCGACGGAACCACGGACGAGCAAGTCCGGCCGCAGTTCGGCTACCCGCCGTGTCGCCGCCTCCGCTCCGCCGAGTTTGTGGGCGATGAGCACGAGGGTGACGGCCCCGAGAACCATGAAGACACAGGTCTGCAACGCATTGGCCCAGGCCGTACTGCGTACGCCGCCTCCGAAGACATAGATCAACACAACCGTGCAAACCGCGCCCGACCCGAGCCAGGCGGGAATGCCGCCGCGGGTGGCCGCGAAGATGCTCGGGAAGGCGCCGACAGTGACTTTCTCAATCGTCGCCCCGCTGGCCAACACACCGATCAGCAGGTACGGAATCACCAGCCCTACCAGCACGGGAAAGAGGATCAGGCCCAACGTGTTGCTTTGAAAACGGTCGCGAAAGAACTGGATCTGCGTGGTGAAGTTGAAACGGTTGCCGTAGGACCACAATTTCACTCCGATCAGGAAGAAGCAGGCCGAGTGGACCAGCCCCGACCACGATGCCATCAGGCCGTAGACGCCGATGCCGTGCGTGAACGCCTCGCCCGTGCTGCCGACCAGGGCAAAGGCGGTCATCGTGGTGCCGAAAACCGACATGATCAACAAGAACGGGCCGATGGTCCGACTGGCCACGAAGTAGTCGCCCGCGGTGTGCCGCGAAAAACTGATATGCGCAAAGCGGCTCAACCAAAGCAGGACACCCAGGTAAACGATGATGATGATCAATGGAATCACGGGCTTAGTTCCTTGTCTGGAGAGTGATCTCCTCCGGGGTCGCCTCGAAAATATCACGGTAGACGTCGAAGACCGCCCACGCCCAGAGGCCGGCGGCGGCAAGCGAAAAGAGGACGTGATAGGCCAGCCCGACGGGCAGGAATCCCAGCACGAGCCGGCCATCGTCCCAGAACCACCAATCGTGATGGAGAATCACCAGCACGGCGAAGACAGTCCAGAAGATTTTTCGTTTCATCAGGGGTACTTTCGGCAACGACAGCGAGGCAGCCGACGGCGCGGAGGCGTCAGACGGCCGCGCAGGCCCGGGTGAGCGTTTCTCGCTGAAACGCGCGGGGGCGGTAAAGGTGGTGGAAAAGGTTTCCTTCGTGGGGCTGATCCCATTGGACCACGGTTGTGGGGACGGGGCCGAAATTGAGACGGCTGATGTCGGCGCTGGCCAAGAGAGCCTGTTCCATGTTCGGCTCCTCGGTGAGCGCCGTGAGCACCAGGGTCGGCCCGAGCGACGCAACGATCTCGTCCGCCGGGCACTGGACGACGCTGACAAAGGGAAAGAGATACTCTTGATTGGCCAGAGAATGATCGATGTCCGCGCGGATCACGGTGGGCAGCAGATAGGTTCCTCCCTCGTACACGGCCAATCGACCGCCGTTCCGCAAACGGGCCGTTACGTCCTCTGCGGATGTCTGAGCGAGTGCCCGCCCGATCGCGCCGTCGATCGCCTCGGCGACCGCCGGGTCGGGAAAGGCCGCCAGCAGCGCCTCGGGATCGTCGCGCCGGCGCGGCACGATGCGGTTGAGTCGCTCGGCGAGCGCCTCGGCCAGTTCGTCGGCGTGGGATGTCGTCCGGATGCTGGAGGCATTGATGCAGGAACGGCCGCCGTTGGAAGCGACCGACTCAACGAGGATATCCAGATAGCTTTCCCATGCGTCGGCCGTGTCGGGCCCGAGAAGGATCTTGCTGTATCCCGGACCGTGGATCTCGATCCGCGGATCGGCAAGCCACGGCTGGACCGTGGCGCCGCCGCCAAAGAGCATCGAGGCCCCGCAGCGCCGCAGAATGACGCCGGCGCCGTCGTGCCCCGACGGGTAGAAACCGAAGACGGCATCGGGCACGCCAGCCTTGCGGAGCGCTTCGAGGATCCGCAACGGGGTCCAAGGCTCGCGTTGGCCGGGTTTGAGTGCCAACGGCATCTTGAGGGCAACGGCGGGGAGCCAGAGGGCGTGGACTCCGGGCGAATTGGCCGGCAGCACGGCGCCGAAACGCCGCGCCTGCGGGGCGAAACTGACGGTATGCCCGTTGCGGCGGCCATAGCCGATGTCGAGCGTCGCCGGGTCGATGCCGCCGGTCAGTCCGTCGAGGATCTCGGCCATGTGGAGCATGGCCGCCTCGATCTTCCGCATATTCCGCCGACAAAGGGCATGAGGCAACCCCGTGGTGGCCGACTGCGCCGAGACAAACGCTTCCGGCGACTGGCTGCTTGGGCCGACCGGCAAGTCATCGTCCATGAAATGGCGCGCCGCCTGACGGAGCCTGGCGAGATTCTCTTCTACGGGAATCCGTTGCAGTTCGGACCAACCGTCCGCAAACAGGTCGCGAGCGATGAGTCCGGGATTGGCCAGGCTCACCCGGGCAATCGGTTCTCCGGAGGCGTAATCGCCGAGCGCCAGCACGTCTTTGCTGGTGTATGGACGCCCTGCCCGCAGAATGGGAATCTCGAGCATCAGTAGACCCCTTCCACGACGTTGACCTCCATCTTGCGGAACGGTCGCACGTCGCCCACACCGTCCCACGGGTATTTGGCAATGGGCGGTGTACGGATTGCCTCGTCGCGTTCGAGGAAGTTGGGCATGAAGAACTCTTTGGTGAGCGTGGTAAGTTTCACCCGGCCGCGCTCGCCGTAGGCCACCGGCCGGTCGGTCTGGTCGGGGTCGACGATCTCCAACACCGCGCGGGGCTGCGGAGCGTGGTAGATGATCGTATAGTCGTCAGCCGGATCGAAGGGCTTGTGGCAGGCGAGGCCCATGAGCGTATTGCCGTAGGTGGGGACAAATTCCGCCCCTTCGAGCAATTCTTCCCGTGCGAAGCGGTGAAACTGCCGCGTCATTTCCGTGCCGCCGCAGAAGATGCCGCGGATGCCGGCTTGCCGCAGCGAGATTTTTTCGCAGAGAGCCTCCAGCAATTTCGGGGTGATGAACATGCAGCGGATGTCATGGCCGGCGCGGAGGATCGTTAGCGCCTGCTGGATGACGTGGTCCTTGTACTGCTCCACCAGTTCGATCTGCCCTTTTTTCACCAATCGCACGACCCAGCGCGGGTCGAGGTCGACACAAAACGAGATGCCGCCGCGGACCTGGGCGAGATGCTCGATGGCCAGCCGCAGCCGCCGCGGACCGGACGGGCCGAGCATCAGCCAGTTGGCGCCGAAGGGGAACGCCTCGGGGTCGAGTGTCTCGCTGAACAGCGAGTAGTCGATGCGGAAATCCTCGATGGTCACCCGCGTCTTGGGCACGCCGGTGCTGCCGCCGGTCTCGAAAATATAGACGGGGCGATCGGCATAGCCTTGGGGAACCCATCGCCGCACCGGCCCGCCGCGGAGCCATTCGTCGTGGAAGTGGCCGAACCGCGACAGGTCGCTGTACGACTGGATTTCCTCTCGCGGATCCCAGTCGAGCCGCCGTGCATAATCGAGCCAGAACGGGCAGCCGGTGGCCGGATCGAAATGCCACCGGACCACTTCGCGGGTCCAGGCATCGAGCCGCCGCCGTGCTTCATCAACTCGCTCAGTCAATTCCGCCTTGGTTTCAGCCGGTTCGACGATGGCCATCACTGTACCCTTTCCGGATCACACTTGGCGCCTTGTTGAAGGGCATAGAGCCGATCCCGGCTGGTGAGGTAGAGAACTCCGTTCGCTGCGACCGGGGTCGTGTAGGCGGCGTTGCCGAGGTTGACTTCGGAGAGAATCTTCTTCTGGCGGCCGGCCTGGAACACAACCACGTCGCCGTCTTCATCTCCCATAAACACCTTGCCATCGGCCAGGTAGGGCGACCCCCAGACAGCGCTGAGCAGGTCGTGATTCCAGAGGGTCTTGCCGCTGCCGAGATCGATGGCCCGAAAGATCCCTTTGAGATCGCAGAAATAGAGCAGGTCGTCGTGGATGGCCACGGTGCTCAGGGAGCGGGTGACCTCGTCGTTGTGCCAGACGGCGGCCGTCTTGGTTACGTCGCCCCGTTTGGTTGCGTCGATCGCCCACAGGTGCCCCGGGCCTTCGCCGTGCTCCGGATCCTGCCCGACGGCGATATAAACGCGGTCGTTGTGGAAAACGGGCGTGGCGATAATGTTGTTGCGGGTGCCGAAGCCGCCTAGTTTCCAGACCGCGTCTTCCGGGTTGCATTGGAACGACCAGAGCGGCTCACCGGTCTCCGGCTCATAAGCGTAGAGACTACCGTCTCCGCCGGGAAAGACGATCTGCCGCACGCCGCCGGCCTCGCCCATCGCCGGGCTAGACCACTGACCGTGGAGGATGTGTTCGCCGGGATCGACGCGTTCCCAAACCACCTCACCCGTTCGTTTGTCAACGGCGATGAAACTGGGGGCGTCGGGGGCTGGAATCACGACGTGCCCTTCATCGACGCCGTTGCCGGTGACGAGGTAGACGCGCTGGTCGTCGTACAGCGGGGAACTGGTAGCGAGGTTGTGCGGAAAAACGCCCAATTCGTCAATCATGTCGAGAATCCAGACGATGTCGCCGTCGATGTCGCTATTGAGCTTCTCGTCGCGGAACGGCCCGTCGTTCTCGCCATCGAGAAAACCTTCGAGATCGGCGCAGACCAACTCGCAGCGGTTGCTGACGTAGTAGAACCGGTCGCCATCCACCGTGGGCGACGAGCAGATGCCTTGTTGCGGCCAATCGTTGACGCGGCCGGCGGCAAGCTTGTCGTGTGTGAGCTGCCAAAGGAACTTCCCGTCGTTTTCCGCGAAGCACATGATGACCCCCTTGTCGCCGGTCGCCTTCGGCTGCCGGCCGGCTTCGTTGTTGGTTCCTACGAGAACCTTCCCCTTGGCGATGATCGGATTGCCATAGGTCTGGGAGCCGAGCTGCGCTACCCAGCGGATGTTTTCGCCGGTGTCGACGTCCCACTTCTCCGGGAGATTCTTCTCGACGCGGTTGACCATATTGCGCTGCGGGGCGCCGCCCCACATGATCCAGTCGTCGCCCTTCATCATGCCGGCAAAGGCCAGCAGGAGAATGAAGGATACCGACGCCGCGCGGCAGCGCTGGCGGCAGGTCGGAAGTGTGGCAGGATGGGTCATGGCTGTTTCTCTTCCCGATAGATGCGGATGTTGTCGTAATAGAGCGGGGCGGCGGAGTAGGCGTAGAGGCCGGCGGCGCCCTCGAGATTCGGCTGCGGGTCGACGCCTTCGAGCAGCCACTTGTTCGGTTCGGATTCGCCGCGCGGCCAGACCTTGGCCCGCACGAGTGCCTTGCCATCCTTTACGTCGACGTGGAATTTGACTCGATACCAGCGGTCGGCGTCCCAGGTGAAGTTGTCCAGGCGGGCCTCGAAACGCGGCCCCGGCACCCAGGAGACGATCCGCATCCGCTTGGCTCGGCCGAACATCTCCAGGCGATAGCGGTTGTTGATCAACCCCACGTCGCCACGGCGGCGACCGTCCTTAGCCCCCTTCACGTCGGCCTCGATCGTGTAGCCCGGCGCCAGCGGCGGCGTGATGAACACCGTGGAGCGGTTGAACATCGGTCCCCGCTCATCGGCCAGCTTCTTCAGCGCCTTTGATCCATCGATCGTCTCGACGGCGTGCTTGGCCTTCGTTACGCCGATCCACCAGGGGGGCAATTTCCCGTCGCCGTACGATTCGAAATCCTCGGCGATCGGCAACTCGGGGACGAACCGCACGCGGCCCGACGCACTCAGCTCGCCCAGTTTAGCGACGACTACCGCAATTCCGCCGCCCGCGGCAGGCGACTGATAACGTCCCTCGCCATCAATTGAGCCGCCGGACGGATCGCACGACCATTGGGTGCTGACCGGCGTCAACTCGCGACCGTTGTTGTCGAAGGCCACCGCACGGAACGACACCGAATCGCCGGGCTTGATCAAGACCTCGGCAGGGCGAACCTGCAGGTGGGCCGGTTTGGCGGACGCGACCGCGGACGACTCGGCCGGCAGCGGCGGATCGGCATCCCGGCTTACGCCGCCGCCAGTGACGCCAATACAGATGGCTTCGGCCGTTGTGAAGAAAACGACCTTGCCGTCGGCGATCGCGGGCGAACCGAACAATTCGATGGCGACGTCGTTTGGCGACTCGAAATTCATCGAATCGAGCACACGAGCTTCGGTGCCCATGTCTTCCAGAATCGTGAACGCGCCGTTGACCGCCGTGACATAGAGTCTTCCGTCGGCCCAGACGGGCGAACCCTTGCCGACTCGGCCCACGGTGTGTTCCCAAATTTTTCCCCCGTTCTCGCTATCGAGGCAATAGAGGACACCGAAGTTGTTCATTACATACAGCCGTTTGTCGTGGACCAGCGGCGAAGCGTAGCCGGCCTCGATGCCGTCGTGCCGCCAGATCTCGTTGCTTTCGGTGATGTCGCCGGCGCCTCGGCCGTCGATACAGACGACGCGACCCAGGGTGGTCGTGTCGTAGTTCTCCTCGCCGTGGGAGGCGTAAACGCGATGTCCATCGGCGACCACTGAGGGGTTAATACCCGATTTGCAGAAGCGGAATCCCCACACCTTCTCGCCGGTGCGGGCTTTCATGGCATAAATCGCGCCATCGGCGTTGCCGGCGATCAACAGGCGTTGGCCGTCGATCACCGCGACAACTGGCACGGCATAGGTCGTGTCGGTAGGCGTTCCGCCGGGTTCGGCCCACCAGAGGGTCTCGCCCGTCCGCTTGTCCATCGCCAGGTAGCGGTGACCGCCTTTGGCTTGATCGCCGAAGCTGGAATTGAGAAAGCTGATGATGACGCGGTCTTCGTCCACCACCGGAGTATGGATGCGTCCGCCATAGCCGCTGATCCGCCCAAACTGCTCGGTGAGGCTGCGCGACCAAAGGATCTCGCCGTCGCGGTCGAAGCAGAAGAACATGCCTTGGACGCCGTGCGCGTAGACGTTGCCGGTTTCAGGATCAACGGTGACGTTGGCCCAGCCGACTCGCGAGTTGGGAATGTCGGTGTGGAACACGTTGAATCGGTGTTCCCAGACCGGCTTGCCATCAGCGAGATTCAGCGCCATGACGCGTTCCTGCTCCATGACACCTTCGCCGGCCAGGTTAATGACGAACACCCGTCCGTCGTGAATCGCCGCCGTGCTACGCGCGCCGTAGGGGGCCCGCCAAAGGATGCGATCGGCGGAAGCGGGAAGGCCCGTCTCACAGGAGACACCGGTTTGAGCGGGACCGCGCCAGGAGGGCCAGTCCGCGGCCGAGGCCACGTTCCAAAGAAAGGTGGCTAAGGCGAGGCCGATCATAATCCGCTTACAAAGCATGGTGGATGAGCGTTTCATCGAGTGTTTCCCGGGAGTCTTAGTAGCTGAGCAGCCCGGCTGCTACGCATCGGTTTCGGGCGGTACTTAGGATCGGCGAAAGTATGACTGTCGTGCTTACCGGAGATGGCGGGGCCGAGGGGGCACTGCTTGGGACGATGGCACGTTGATGCGAATGGAAAACGTATTCCGTGCCAAGCAGTGGCACACGGGTTGGGTAAGTGAGCCGTGCGGGCTGAACGGATGTCGGCATAATTCTACGGCAAAGATGCATAAGTCAAGCAGACGATTGGCAGGATCAGGTTTTTACCCATCGATGCGCCTTCATCTCAAAACGCGGCAACTCGCCGGCGGCGCAGACGGCGACCGGCACGCGGAGATTGAAGCAACAGCGCAAACGAGCTTCGATGCGGCGGGCGAGGCCGTCACCATCGCTGCACTCCGTCGACGGCTCGATGAGGATGTTCAGTTCGGCCATCGCGCCGGTGCGGCGAATCTCGCAGCGGTATTCCGCCACCTCCGCAAACGAGCGGATGGCGTCTTCGATCGCGCCGGGATAGACGTTGACGCCCCGGACCAGCACCATGTCGTCCAAGCGCCCGAGAATCCCTCCCTTCAACGCCAACTCATGCCTGCCGAATCGCTCGGCAATCTCCAGGTCTTCTTGGACGAGATCGCCGGTGCGGTAGCGGATCAACGGCGAACCGAGCCGGCCCAGCGTGGTCAACACCAGCTCGCCGGTATCGCCCGGGGCCACGTGCAGGCCGCTGGCCGGATCGACGATTTCAGCAAGGTAGGACGACTCGATGACCATCAGCGTTCCGGGCCGCTCGGGACACTGATAGCTCACCGGCCCCACTTCCGTCATGCCGTGATGGTCGAACACCTCCGCGCCGCGCCAGCGACGTTCGAGCGTCTGCCGCACGGCGGGCACGCTGCCGCCCGGTTCGCCGGCGACAATCACCTTATTGATGGCCAGACGCCCGAGATCGAAATGTTCTTCTTTCGCCACTTCCGTCAGCCGCAGCGCGTAGGTCGGCGTGCAGAGAAGCACCGTGGCCCGATTGGCTTCCATCGCTTCCAGGCGACCCAGGCTGCTCACTCCGCCGCCGGGAATACACAGACACTCGATCTGGGTTGCCGCTTCCATCGCCGTCCAAAACCCCAGGAAGGGACCGAAGGAGAAAGCGAAATAGAGGCAATCCGCCGGTTCGACCCGGGCCGCCCGCAGCACCTGTTTCCAATTGTTTAGCATCCACTGCCAACTCTCGCGGGTGTCGAGCCAGCGCAGCGGCGCGCCGCGGGTCGCACTGGTCTGGTTGTAGCGCGAGTAGCGACCGAGGGGATAGGTTAAGTTGGTGCCATACGGCGGGTGGCGATGGTGGTCCTCGATCACGGCCGCCTTTTCGGTAAACGGCATCTTCTCGAAGAATTCCTGCAGGCTGCCGATACTGCCGTCGAGTCTTGCCGCCCGCAGGATCGGCGTGTAGAAGCGGTTGCCAGGAACCAGCTCGGCCAGCAGCCCCTTTAGCGCCGTAAGCTGCTTTTGGCGAATGGCTGCGCGGGCGGGGGAACTGGTAAGCGTCTGCAATGTCATGATTTCTCCGATGCGACGACGTCGATGGGCTCGGAGATATTCCGCGCGACGGGAGGTTGGGCCGTGGTGGTCCCGGCCGGTTTATAGAGCGTCACCAGGCAACCGCCCAACGCCGCCAGGAGTATTCCGGCCACGAATTGCCAACGCAACGCGAGCCAGCCACCGGCCGGCGGGTGCATCGCCAGGGCGACCACAGCGTTGACCACCGGCGCGCCGGCGAAGATGATCGACATCACCACGCTCGGTTTGCCGCCCGCTCCGAAGGCCAGCAATACGCAAAACGCGCCGATAGCCCCCACAATGCCCGCCAACAGCGACCATCGCATTCCGGGGGCGGAAAAAGTCCACGTCGCTCCGCGGAACCAGAGCAGTACGAGCGGAGCGACGACGGCCGTGAGGAAATAGGCGATGCCGACGAAGAGAAACGCCTTGTAACGCCCGTTGATCGGGTCTTGCATTAGTGACTGGCCGCTGTGGAGAAACACACCGTACAGCCCCCAAGCCACCACGGTCATCAGTGCAAAGACGAACCAGCTCACGCGACCTCCCCGCCAAGTTTCTCGTGGATCCAATCGGGAATGGGAATCGCCGCCATGGACCGCTCGCTGCCGCGGATCGATACACAAATCGCGGTCGTCGAACCGGTGGCGACAAGGCGCTCGCCGTCTTTGAAAAAGCGAAAGTCGTAAGTGATCGTTCGATCGGTCTTTTCCCGGACCGCCAGGCGCACGTGGACCTCGTCTTCGAAAGCCAGGGACGCCTTGAACGAGCACTCCGCGCGAAGCCGGGGCCAGGAGACGACTGTGCCGTCGTTTTCCGCATGGACCGAAAGGCCGATCGATCGCAGGAATGCGTGCTCGGCCATTTCCATATAGCGAAAATAGTTGGTGAAATGGACGATGCCGGCCATGTCGGTTTCGCCGAACTCAACGCGGTGCTTCCAGCAGAATTCCATCGCCAAAGGGGTGCTCCTGTACATCAGGCTTTCCAGCCCGACATGAACGCCAGTAATATTATTTTCTCTTCCCGGAACGCAATCTCCGCCTTTCCATCCCGATGCTAATCCGCTGTCAGGCTGGAAAGCCTGCCGTACTTCGGCCGACCGTGCGGCAGTGGTGCGGGGATTGCGGCCTGTTCGCTGACGGCGTCGAACAACTCGGTGAAATCCTTGTTCAAATTGCCGATGAGGCAATCGGTCACGTCGCAGGCCAGGTCGGCATGGTCGCGGATCAAACGGCCGAAGCTGAAGGAATGATCGTAAAACGCGTAGACGAGTTTCCGCATCGCTTCGATCTCGCCGCAAAGCCGCTCGGCGTACGCCGCGAAGCCCTCAGCCGAGACGTTGCCCTCCGTAAGGGCTGCATGCACGGCATCGCCGACCAGCTCGCCTCCGCGGAGCGCCAGGTAAACCCCGGAGGAAAAGACCGGATCGAGAAAGGCGAAGGCGTCGCCGACGAGCACCAGGCCGTCGGCCGCGGAGTATTCCGAGCGATAGGAATACTCCTTGGTGATGCGAAACTCCTCGATCCGCTCGCCCGACTGCAGATGCTGCTCGATCCAGGCGTTGTTCCTCACTTCGCGCCAGTAGATACTCTCCAGATCGTTGGTCTCGCGAAAGAGGTACTCGCGCTCGGCAACCACGCCCACGCTGACCACGTCGTCGGGCAGCGGGATGTACCAGAACCAGCCCTTTTCCGGGATGTAGGCGACGGTGGTGGTGCCTTCGTCGATGCCGGTGTCGCGCGCCGCGCCCCGAAAATAGGTCCACAGCGCGACCTTGTTTAGATAAGGGTCTGGTCTTCGCCAGTGATTCCGTTTCGCCGCCAGGGCGCTGCGGCCACTGGCGTCGATGGTTACCGGCACGTGGACTTCCAGCGGTCGGCCGTCGGGCCCGACCGCGGCAACGCCGCCGACGCGGTCGTCGTCCCAAAGGAAATCGGTCACCTCCACGCCGGTTCTCACTTGGACACCCAGTTGCCGTGCATTGTCCAGCAGCATCTTATCGAATTCGCTCCGCACCACCTGCCAGGTCTGGGCGGCCTCGTGTTCTAGATGCCGGAAGAAGTAAAAGGGGGTCGAGAGGCGGCCATCGCTGGAAACGAATTGCACCGCGTACTTCTTGGTAAAATGCGACGCTTTCATCCGGTCGATCAGGCCGATCCTCTGGAGCGTGAAATAGCAGAAGGGGAGCAGCGATTCGCCGATATGGTAGCGGGGGAATTCTTCTTTTTCCAGCAAGATCACGCGCCGGCCGTGCTCTGCCAGCACCGCTGCCGCCGTCGAGCCGGCCGGCCCACCACCGACGATCGCAACGTCAAAGTTGTCATTGGTCATTGGTCATTCGTCATTTGTCAATTGTTTACCGGCGGAAGTATTTCTACAACCTCCGCAATGGTTCGATCGGACAGGTCGGAGAGGCAGTTGCACCGGCCGTATAGCCAGGTTGCGCCCGAAAGGCCGAACGCATCGCTGATGGCGCCGTTGGAGCGGACGCGGAGGAATCCGCCCGGACAGCTCCGGTAGCCGACGCCATATTCGTTAAGCAGGCCGCCCAACGGCACGTGTCCTTCCAGCACTTCGGCGCGGATCGGCTCGCGGAGTACCGGGAGATTGATGCGGATCACGCCGAACTCAATGGGACGGCCCGTGCGGGCGACTTCGAGGATGCTGCAGCGCGCGAGCCAACCGGAGTCGACGGAGCGATCGACGACCCGCAGCGCAATCGGTTCGCCGTAGTGCCTTGTCAACGTCGAGGTCATATCGTGCTCATGAACAAGAAGCTCGCGATACGGCGGCGGAATCTCACCGGAGCGGACGACATCCACCGCAAAAGTCGGTTCGGCGGAGACCGACTGCCAAAGCTGGTTTACCAGGCCGACGACCTTCTCACAGGAATTCGGCGAACGGACAGTGGGCAGTTCGATGGGCGGCATGGCTGGGGGTATCACGTGTAACGGGCGCTCTGATGCTGCGGGAGGAAGAAGTCGTGAAGCAACTCGTCAATCGCCAGCAAGCCGGCGCGGCGGAGGGTGACGCGGTCGCCGTCGATCGCCAGATGGCCGTCGTCGCGGAGCCGGCCGAGTTGCCGTGAAAACCGGTCATAGATGTCGGCGCCGAACTTCTCTTGGAAATACGCCCGGTCGAGGCTGCCGAATTTCAGTTGCAGGATTACCTCGCGGACGAGTTTTTCCTCTTCCGTCATTTCCAGCGCCCGATGGATCGGCAGCTCTCCACCGGCAACGCGGTCGATGTACGGTCCGAAGTCCTTTTCATTCTGGTAGTGAACTCCGCGAAAATGGCCGAACGATGAGACGCCGAGCGAGATCATGTCGGCCCCGGTCCAGAGGTACTCGCGGTAGCGGAAACGGTACTCGTCGGGGTTGCGGACGGCGGAGTACGCGTCGGCAACGGTATAGCCGGAATCCTCCAGCTTCTCGAATGCCTCGGCGACCCAGGCCCGCTTCGTCGGCCAATCGGCCACCGGTGCGACAATGTCGCCGCGCTCGTGCATCTGTTGATAGATCGCCGTGTTGAACGGGATTTCCATCTGGTAAACGGTCACGCAGTCAGGCGCCAACGCGGCCGTTTTGGCGACGCAGCTATGCCAGTTCTCCTCGGTCTCATTGAGCATGCCGGCGATAAGATCGATGTTGATCTGGTGGAAACCGATCGAGCGGGCATAGTCGTAGGATCGGTAAATCTCCTTGGAGAGGTGGGCCCTGCCGTTGCTCTTCAGCACATGATCGCTGAAATTCTCCACGCCCAGGCTCAGCCGCGTGACGCCCAACTCGCGGAGAACGTCGAGCTTCCGCTCGTCGAGCGTGCCCGGTTCACACTCGAAGGTCACTTCCTCGGCCCGGTCCCAAGGGAGAACGGACTTCATACCGTGGATGAGCTGTTCGAGTTGTTCCGGAGAGAGAAACGACGGCGTGCCGCCGCCGAAATAGATGTATTGCGGCAGCCGCCCGGCCAGCAGCGGCTTGCGGGCGTAGGCTTTCAGTTCGTTGAGAACGGCTTCGATGTAAGCCGCCACCCGGTCGCGCTTGGCTTCCCGGCCTGTGTAGACGCGGAAGTAGCAGAAGTGGCAACGCTTGCGACAGAAGGGTAGGTGAAGGTAGAGCCCCAGCGGAGTATCCAAGTTGGACTTTCGATCGAGCACTTCCTCGACCTTATGTCGATTCTCACGTTTCCAGAAAGAAAACGGCGGGTAATTGGCGACGAAGTAGTTACCCGCGGTCGTCTGCTTTTTCTCACTGGAAAGAACGTCGGTGGCTGGTGTCATTGAAACCTCTGCTCAAGCGGGGGCCGAGACCTGGCGGTAGATGTCGATAAAGTCATCTATGGCGACCGGTCGCGGGTTGAACCGGGCCGTCCACTGCCGGGCGGCCTCCTCAGCCAGCGACTCCAGTGGCAACTCGTACACACCCAAGTCGGCCAGCGAAACAGCGCCGTCCGCGGCCCGGAGGGTACTTTCGAGAAAAGCTGCCAGCGACTCCGCCGCGGAGATCGGATCCGTGTCGGCCGGCACGAGGCAGGCGTCGGTCGCCAGTTCGGCGTAGATTCGGCATGCGTTGTCGATTTGGCTATTAAACCGAACGACGTGCGGGAGCATCATGGCGACCGCTTGCCCATGCATAATGCCGAATCTCGCCGTGAGCGGATTGGCCGCCGCATGGGCGGCGCCGAGCATGCTGTTTTCGATGGCCAGTCCGGCGAAGGCGGCGGCCAGTAGCATATCGCCGAGCGCATCGATGTCGTCGGAATCGGCGAGAACGCCAAGGAAGCTCCGCGAACAGCGCCGAAATGCCTCGCGCGAGAACAATTGGGAGAACGGATTGCGTGCGGTGGTCACTGCCGATTCGACGGCGTGCGACAGGGCGTCGAGCCCGGTGGCGGCCGCGACCGCGCGAGGCTGGGTCCGCGTCAGCTCGGGATCCAAGATCGCGACGCGAGGTGCGGCCTTTGGGTCGCCACAAGCCATTTTAGCGTGGGTTGCCTCTTGCGAGATCAAGGCGTATGACTGGCACTCGCTTCCCGTGCCTGCCGTGGTCGGGACGGCGATCAGCGGCAACATCGGACGAGTGGCCTTGCCGCGGCCCCAGTAGTCTTCCATCCGACCACCACCCGTGAGTAGGAAGTTGCAGCCTTTGGCGGTATCGATGCTGCTGCCTCCGCCCAGTCCTACGAGGAGATCCGCTTGATGCGATCGAGCCAGCGCAACGCATTGATCGACGACACTCGTGGTGGGATTTTCGACAACGCGGTCGTATCGCGCCACGGCGAGACCGCAGTCAAGCAGAATATCTTCAGCGCGCTGGACATGTCCGGCCCGGACAATGCCCGGATCGGTGACGATCAGCACGCGGTTCCCACCGCAGCGGTGAGCCAGATGGCCCAACTGAGCGATTTCTCCGGCACCAAAGACAATCTCGGTGCGAAGCGTTAGGGTGGCCGGCTCCGGAATGATTGCAGGAGCACAGGTTTGCGTTGCTACCGGCGTCATGCTCGGTTCGTCGTTGTAAAGGTAGAGGCGGGCAGATGACCAGTCTTCAGGCAATCCACCCGTAAGGGGGTGAAAATTGGGTAAACTTCCGAAATAATGTCAACCGCAGTTGGTATATATAGTAGAGCGTCGGGCGTCGGGGTCCAGCGCTTCGCGCCGAGCGAATTCGCGCGGCCGTGTTGTGAGAGTCGAACTTTGCTCTCGAAACAATGCAAACGCGAAGAACTTGGCCGCGCGCGAATTCATCGCGGACATCAAAGAGGTGTCCTGAATCGGAAACTCTGTTGATTCGTGAAAATGGGCAAACTTTGCTGGTTGTACTCAATATTCCGGCCAATAAATGCCGATTGAGCAAGCTTAGCAGGCTTACAACCGCCTTTTCGCCCTCATCGAAGTGAGTGGGATGTCGCGAATCAGGTCGAGGCTCATGTATCGTGTCGCCATGGGTGTGGTGATTGGTACGATCCTGTCTTGGACCGGCTGTTGCCACCCGAGGTGTCGGCACGGCGTTCTGCTCCGCGGCGACTGGTCGTTGGAATTGAACCGAGTGCCTTGGCTGGCAAACCGTTCTTTGTCTGAGCAGGACTGTTCGGAGGGTTGCACGGCGGAATGTGGTTTGCCGGCAAGGGACGCGTTGGCCGACAAACCACCGGAGGGTGGGGCAAACCAGGAATGTCTGATAGGCCAACGGTGCCGGTATCCGTTATGTCATTCCTCAGATACATATTCGGCAGTCACTGAATCGAGTTGCCCAGCCCATCCCCGATTGCACCCTGTGCCCACTCGCCCCGTTTTCACCCCCCAGTTGCCTGCGGCCTTGGCAATCGCACCATTGCCTTCGGAACCAGCCTTGAAGAATCCGGGGCAGCCGGTACGCCCGGCCGCCGAGTCGGGCGGCCCTGAGGCGATGCCCGAAGTGATTCCCCCACCGCAATCCAAAATGAGTTCCTCACCGACGGCACCCAACGAAAGCCAGGCAGATAGCAGCGGGACGAACTGGGTGTTTTCATTGAATTGGCCGAAAACGGCTACAGAAACGCCTACCGCAAGCAAGGCAATTGGCAGGAAATCGCTTTCCGACAACCCGGCAGCCACGATCAGATAAGTGGAGAGCTAGGTAGTCTATGCCGGTTGTCTCCTCTACCGGTCAAGGGGGCGCGGGTGAATGGCCGATTACTCTGGTGTTATCGGTTCTGCGGAGACGACGTAGACCGTGTCGGACCCTGGCAAACGGGGTAACCACCAACGTCCAACTCACCAGCTCTGAATATTCTCCCATGGCCGACCGACCCGCTCTTCTGTTGGTAATCTGCCGCTGGACCGCTTGCGTAGGACTTGCCGCTTTGTTTGGGTGGCCCAATGGCGTGGCAACGGTGCGGGGGTCGGAATTGCGTCAGACCCCCGTCGTCAAAGCGGTGCAGCGCGTCCGTCTGGCCGTCGTCAACATTCGTGGCGAGAAGACGTTGGCGGCGGAAAACGAGAATAGTCCCGGGGAGTCCGGGCGGCGAGTCAACGGGATGGGGACCGGGGTCGTCATCGACCCACGCGGCTTTATCCTAACGAATCATCACGTGGTCGATGGGGTCCGCGAGATCCAGGTGACGATGGCCGACGGCGAACGTTACACCGCCCGGCTTGTGGTCCGCGATCCCGAAACCGATTTGGCCGTGATCCGGATCGACCCGGTGAAACCGTTGAAAACGATCGTCGTCGGCACGTCATCGGACCTGATGCCCGGCGAATCCGTGGTGGCGGTTGGCAATGCCTACGGGTACGAGCACACCGTGACCCGCGGCATCGTCAGCGCTCTGCACCGTGCCGTACAAGTCAGCGATGCGCAATACTACGAAGACCTGATCCAGACGGATGCCAGCATCAACCCCGGCAACTCCGGCGGGCCGCTTCTGAACATCGACGGCGAGATGATCGGGATCAACGTGGCGGTGCGGGCAGGCGCCCAGGGGATCGGTTTCGCCATTCCCGTGGACAAGGCCATGGACGTTGCCGCCGAACTGCTGGCCGCCTACAACGTGCAGAAGAACTGGCACGGGCTGGCGGTCGAACGGCCGCTGCGTTCGGACGAGCACGGCTTGATCGTCACGGCCGTCGATCCGAACAGCCCCGCCGCGTCGGCCGGCCTGCAAGCAGGAGACATGCTGAAGAAAATCGGCGACACCGACCTGGAGCGAGCGCTTGATTTTCACCGCAGCCTGGTCGATCGCAGAAGCGGCGAGAATCTGGAGGTAACGGTCTCTCGCGGCGACGAACCGCTCCACCTGACGCTGACGCTCGCCGCTCCGCCCACGGTGGCCAAACCGGCGATCAGCCCGACTTGGGAAGTTCTCGGATTGGAATTGAAACCGATTACCGCGGACGAATTCCGCCAGAAATTCCAGACGCGGTATCGCGGCGGACTGACCGTTACCGCAGTGAAGCCGAATAGCCCCGCTTCAATCCAAGGGATCCATCCGGGCGACGTACTGGTTGGGATGCATATCTGGGAAACGGTTTCGACGGAGAACGTTGCCTACATCATGAGCCGCCCGGATTTCGCCAGCCTGGCTCCCTTGAAGTTCTTCATCCTGCGCGGAAGCGAAACGCTCTACGGCTTCCTCACGCTAAACCAGACGGCCACGAGCCGGCGCTAGATTGCTCCTGCTCACGGTTCAATCTCGTAGACACGCAGTTCCAGCCGCTTTAGCGAGTCCTCGAAACCAATGCCGTTTCGCTTTACGGCCCGGCTCTCACCGGCTTCCTTCACACTCTTGGGCGATTGAGGCAACACGCACTGGAACATTCCATCCCCGTCTCCGTCGTTGACCGCGAACAAATACAGACGGCCCTGGTAGCGCCGTACGATCGCGTGCAACCACTCCGGCGGTCCGCCCTGCGGGGATTCTCCCGCGAAACTGACGGCGGGGACCGGTTCAACCGACAGCAGTACCGGCGACCAGCGATCCACCTCGGCGGCAATCCTCTTGAGTTTGTCCCACTGCGCAGCGAAGGGGACGTCGGCGTTGCGGTGAATGTCGTACCAGGAATAGAAGACCAGCCCGTTAGCTCCCTCGGCAATGCATTGCCAAGTCATGCTCCGCATTTCATCGAATGTCGGGGTGCGATGCTGATCGGGTTTTGACGATCCTTTGTGATAGTTCGCCCAGTTGAAGACCTGGGGAACCTGCCAAAGCGGGCGGGCGCCGAGAACCTGCCGGAACGTCTCCGCCGTCCATTGGGCCGCCCCGGAGGCCGCTGCCCGTCCGACCGGATACGGATCGGTGCCGATCACGTCGAAGCTTTCCACGTAGTCGCGAACTTCACGATACTGGTAGAGCACGACCCAAGTGGGATGGTGGGGGTCTTCGGCTTCGACGAAACGCCGGTGTGCGTTGAGTTGCTCCATGTACGACTGCGGCAACTCGTCGTTGAGATACCAGGCCAGCAAGGCGGGATGATCGCGAAACTCGCCCACTCGCCGGCGGATCTTCCCTTCTTCGTCCGCGATCGACTTAATGTCCGGCGGGCAATACTTCGCGCCGAAGTACCAGTCCTTGATCGAGTAGATCACCTTCACGCCGTAACGCTCGGCCAGGTCCATCTGGTCCCGCCGCGGCGATCCGTAAGCCATCAGGCAATTGAACTTGCTGTCGGCGAACGTTTTGAGATCATCTTCTTTGATCGTGCTGAAATACATGCCGAGCGGAAAAAATGGCTTGCCACCGACCAATAAGCGGCGGCTTTCATCGATGGTGCAGGTCGGCTGGAAACCGTCCGGCATACGCTCGATTCGATGCGAGGCGGACTGAAGCTCTTTGGCGTCAGGAGACAGAAGACGAACCGTCAACGTGTACTGACCGACGGGAAGGCCGGCCGCGGCGAACTCCAGAACCGTGGCGGTCCGGTCCGCGAAGATCCCCGCTTGCGGCGACGAAACCGCGGCGGGCCGACCCTGCCAGTCGACGTTCCGGCCGGAACTGTCGGCCAACTTAGAAGCCACGCTCAACGAGCCCGGCACCCAATCGTAGTCGACCAGGTTGAGCCCGACGTGCAACCGAACTCGGTCCGGCCCCTCCGCGGTAATCCGGCCGCGATAGACGGGCGAGAGGAGCATCGACTCGAGAGGCGGGTCGGCAAGACGCATCACCTCGACGTCGTCAAACCAGGCGGTGCCAGTCATTCCTTGGCGGACGTAGCAGGAAAGGGTGCAATCGCCCGCTTCCTTCGGCAAGCGGGCGATGCCCTCGATCCGCGTCCAATCGCTGGTTCCCTTGACTCCGGCGGGATACATGCCGCCGAGCCACTTGCCGTGGTTGTCTCGCCACTCCACGCAGACGGTTGCTCCCGATTCCTCGCCCGCCAATTGGTCCGTTTTCACCCACACGCCGATCCTGTACTTCCAGCCGGCACGGAGCGAGATCTTCTGCCCGGCCAGACGGTAGCGGCCGGGATCTTGGTTGACGAATTTCAGCGAAGCGTTGCCGGTCCGGGCCGTCTGCCGATCGACGCTGTAGATTTGGCGATCGGCCGCCCAGTCGGCCGGCAGCGAGCGATCCGCCGGCACAACCTCAAACGACGGGTTGACCACCAGATTCGCGTCGACGACACGGTCGGCGGCAAACCCGCTGCCGGTGGCGACGACAACCACGGCCGCGGCGGCAAGACAACGCTTTCGTAGCACGGCCATAACGATATTCATGTTCGACTACTCACCCGCGATCGTGCCGTCCAGCGGGCTGGAGGCCGTCGCATAAAGCTTCTTCGGAATCCGACCGGCGAGACACGCCAACCGGCCGGACTCGCAGGCCATCTGCATGGCGCGGGCCATGCAGAGCGGATCCTTGGCATGGGCGATGCCCGTGTTGAGCAGAACGCCGTCGGCGCCCAGTTCCATGGCGATCGTCACGTCGCTGGCGGTGCCGACGCCCGCGTCGACGATGACCGGGTAATCCGCATCGCCGTCCTTGAGGTACTCCAAGCAGATGCGGATGGCATTGGGATTGAGCACGCCTTGGCCGGAGCCGATCGGGCTGCCGGCAGGCATGACGCTGGTGGCGCCGGCCTCCTTGAGGCGCCGGGCCATCACCGGATCGTCGCTAGTGTAGACCAGCACCTGAAATCCGTCGGCTACCAGTTTTCCGGTGGCTTCGAGGGTGGCGACCGGATCGGGCAGCAGCGTCTTCTTGTCGCCGAGCACCTCGAGTTTGACCCAGTCCGCGCCCGGGTTTTCCATTTGCTTGAGGATCTCGCGCCCCAGACGGGCGACGCGGATGGCGTCGTCGGCCGTGAAGCATCCTGCCGTATTGGGAAGAATCGTATAACGCTTCGTGTCGATGTAGTCCAACAGGTTCTTGCCGGCGGCATCGATCAGCCGTTCACGCCGTACGGCCACGGTGATGCACTCGGTACCGGAAATATCCAGGGCGTGCTGCATCGCCTCGTAGCTGGCGTATTTGCCGGTGCCGACGATCAGCCGGCTCGAAAAGCGATGCGACCCGATCACCAGCGGCGCGTCCGGCGTGAGCTGGATTGTCATTCGACTAGCCTCCTCCAACAAGCGTTACGATTTCCAGGCGATCGCCGGACGCGAGCCGTTGCTCGCCATGCCGCGGACGCGGGATCACCTCGCGATTCAACTCGACGGCCACGAACTTGCCCGTCAGGCTCAACGTCGCCAAAAGCTCGGCAATCGTCGCACCTTCGGCTACCTGACGCGTTTCTCCGTTGACGATGATCTCCATGTTCACCCTCTTCGCAAGTCGCGATCGACCTCAAACCCTGCATTGTAATGGTGAAAGGAGAATCCGGTCAACCGGCCCCCGCGACTCTACCGCCCCAAGCCCGCCAGCAGATTCTTCAGCGCGGAGGCGAGGATCTCCGGATAGCGCTCGTCGGTCACATGGAACAGGCGCGCATTCGGATCGGCCGACTCCAACTGCGATTCGAGCCCCGTTGCCGGAGGCCGAGACACGGCAAACTCCAGCGCCACCGTGCCGCCGTCCTCGAACTGCAACTCGATGCGATGGGGCCCTGTCGCGTAGAAGGAGAAGCGGCAGTCGGTCGCCTCACCGCCGGGCTCGAGAAAGACCCGCCACCACCGCTCGGTCTCCTGCAATTCCCAGCGGCCTTGCCGCGGGCCGGTCAAGACGACGTTGCGAATCGTCTTGTCTCGCGGCAAACCGGACAGACGCACGCAACAGTCCCGCTTGCCGTCCGGTTCCGCCTGCCGATTGCCGACGCGATCTCCGGACTGTTCGACGTACACCGCCGCCGGCCCGCTGGAATTCGGCGTCTTGCGCTCGTCAGTGAAGGTTTCCTCCCGCACCGCGCGAACCGGTACGAACTGATAGGGGGTGACCTTCCGATCCTGTAGCCCTTGTCGGTTCGCTTCCTCAGGCGGCAACGCGACAAAATCGTCGGGACCGCGCCGGTAGATCTCTCGGCCCGCCGCATGAAACAGGACCGCCGTACACCACATGTTGTGAGGGCCCGTCGGCAACGGTTGCGGATTCGACTTGAGAAAAGCAATTGGATCGGTCTCCGCGCGGGTCAGGCAATAGACAAAGAAGTTCCGCACTGCCGGCGTGCATGCTCCCACTACCTCGGCCTGGTCGGCGACGTAGTAGGTCGCATACGCCTTTTGTCCGAGGATCGCTTGAGGTTGGCCGGGCTCGTCGCTCCAGCAGGGGCACCAGTAGAGCGGCAGGCCCGCTTCGAAAAGCCGGAAATACGCATCCTCATCGAGTCGGACATTGTGTTCCCACTGAGGGCCCTGCGGCCCGTTGCCGGCATTGACGTACAAGGCGCGGACCTTTTCTTTGAGCAACTGCGGTTGGCGGTTGAAGGCCGCCGCCACGTCGCGGCAACTCCCCGCAGTAAAGAGAACTACCGGATCCGTGCTATTGCGAAGTGCCGCCAGCAGCAGGTCGACGCCTCCTTGAAACTCGGCCGGCACGTCGGCGGCCGTATCGGTCGGGTTCCGCAAGGGGCGGTCCAGGCCGACCGCGGAGGGAACCGAACGGCCGGTGATCTCGATCATCTGCGCCACCGGCGGGCGCCCGATCCGTGTCCGCTGACGCTCACCAAGGTCCAGGACGATCCCCCGCAGTTCGAATTCCGGCAGCGCGAAGAGCGTGGCCAGGTCGTAGTGATCGTCCGGGTCGTCATGCGGGTGCAAGAGATCGGTCGAGTAGACGATCGGAATCCTGCCGGCCGGCTGGGATTCCGCGGCGATGCGCGGGGCACCCCAGGAGACCACAACGAGGATCGCCGCCGCCGTCACATAGGTCGTCTGCATCTCCGTTACTCCAGCCAGAACTCACCGGCCTGGATCATCATCGTACAAGCCCTCGTCTTCCGGCGCATAGCTGTTCAGGAATGCGTCATGCCCGCGGACCGACATACCGGCAGGTCTTATGTCAAGAAACCAATCGAAATTCACGTTGCGATTATACCACAGTCTGCTGGGCGAAACAACGAAGCAATGGGACGGCCATCCGGGCCGGCAACTGCCCTGCCGCCTTTCAAGCCGTGCTTGAGCACGTTATGATCTTTGTAGGATTCATCGAAACCAAGTGTTTTCGGAGAGTGTGGCGACACCCATTCGGACAAAAAAAGCATGACAGACGACATCGGACAACGAATGCGCGTTCTCGCAAGCTGCATAGCGACTATGACTGTCGGCTTGGTTTCGAGTCTGCCCGCCGACGCGGCGGATTCCCCGCAGGTGCGGGCGATTGAATCGCTCAAGCGCACGACGGCGCCGGCCACAAGCGAGTGGACGGTGGAGACGCCACCGTTCTCGGTGGAACATCAGGTGCGGCTGTCGCTAGAGACACGGATCGATTGGCCGACCGTGGCGGGCTCCAATCCGTGGATGATCGTCCACGTCAACGGCAACGTCGTTGTCGAGCAAGATCTGCTCAACAAGACGAACACGTTCACGCTGAACAACGGCGTGGACTTGAACTGGCACAACACAGGGCACCGATGGCGCGTGCTGTATTCGCCGGACTTCAAAGCGGCGGTGGGCGACGAGAAGCTCGCTTACGGCGTGTCGGAAGACGTTGAGCCGTACCGGTTCGTGTGGGACGTGACCCGTCACGTCCGCCCGGGCGAAAACACGATTCGGGTTACCCATTTGCAGGTGCTTCCCGCGCCGACCACGATGGTCCTGCGTAACGTCGTCCTGGAGGTGGGCCGGCCGATCCAGCGGCCCGGCAACGACGTGGTGACGGCCGCTCCGGTAGGGCCATTGCCGACGTTTGTCGCCAACGGCAGGCAACGTCTGCCGCTCGCCGTGCAGACCGGCCCGGAGGGAAGATTGCGTCTGACGTCGCGCGATCACATGGTAGACATCGCCACGCGCATCAGTCTTCCAGGCGGCAATTGGCATGTCCCCTCGGACGGCGCTGCCCTATCGCGAGTCGACGGACAGGCGACGGCAGCCTGGTCCGCGGGCGTGTGCCGAGTGAAGCGGCAGGTGACGGTTCGCGACGATCACGTCCACGTCGCCGACAGACTGACGAATACCGGTGACGAGTTGCTGGGGTTGATGGTTCGGCATCGTGCCGAAGGGACGCAAGCGCCGACGCAGGTTCTGCTCGGCGGACTGCCCGCTTTCGGAGAACGGGCCAGCGCGAAGGAACCGCCCAACCCTTCAACTTATGCCCGGTGGGACGATTTCGGCGTGGGGCTCGTGGCCGAAGACGACGTTTTCCGCGTGCATATCGATAGCTTTTCGGACCCAGGCGGCTTCGGCATTGCCGACAACAGCCTGGGCATCCCCTCGGGCGAAGCGGTCACGCTCGAGTGGAGCGTCTATCCCACCTTTCCCGGCGATTACTGGGCCTTCGTCAATGCCGTGCGCCGCAACTGGGACATGAACTACGAGATCCCCGGCGCCTTCGTTTTCAACGGCCACTTGAAACCCGGCCAATCGGCCGAATACTACGGCCAGTGGATGCGCGACCGCGGCCTGCGCATGGTCTGTGGGGGCATCGCCCAGTATCCCGACGACAAATATGCCCACGGCACCGGAATTCTCCACGCCCCGCAGTTCATCGCCTCCGAGGCCGATTGGACTCGCAAGATGGGGCAGACGACCGGTTTGATGCCGATCGCCTACTTCCACTGCTACGCGTGTACGGAGCCCGACGGCGAGAAGCTCTACGCCGACAGCCGCATGCTCGACGGCAAAGGCGAACACGTCGTCTATCCCTACCGGTATCCGATCCCGTTGTACGTCCCTACTCGTGAGAACAGCTATGGAAAGGCCATTTATCGCTACCTGGACACGTTGATCGACAAGATCGGCGTGAAGGGCGTGTACTGGGACGAGATGGCCTACAGCGTGTTGCGGGCCACTCCGCACGCGCCTTGGGACGGCTGCAGCGTGCGGATCGACCCTCGCACCCACGCGGTCGGCGGCAAGCTGACCAATCTCTCGCTGCTCTCTCAAGGGCTGCGGGCCGACCTGGTCGACTACATCCGCGGCAAAGGGCTCTTCTTGATGGCCAATACGCAGGCGCATACGCGCACGATGGCCAGGTTGAAAGTCGTGCGTTTCGTGGAGACGGGCACGTACTCGGGGCTTACGAACACGCACCTGGGGTGTCCGCTGGGCCTCGGTAACCATCACCCCGAGGACACCCAGGCCGACCGCGCCCGTCACATCCGCGATCTGCTCATGCGAGGAGCGGTATACTACGGCCACACCTACTACCACGATCCGGCCGATTGGGACTTCAACGCGGTGATGTACCCGATCACACCGGTGGAGTTGCACGAGGGGGTCGTTCTCGGCGAGCAGCGGATCCATACGGCCGTGTCGGGCTGCTTCGGCTGGCCGGACGGGGCGGCGGCGCGGGTCTACGTGGTCGATGCCGAGGGCCAGCGCGTGGACGATGCCAACGTGAGAGAGGTGATCGACGCCGGCGGCCGTCTCTATGAGATCCGCATACCCAGCGATCATTTCGCGATTCTCGTCCGCGCCGATGCGGACTGACGTTCGGCGGCGCCTCCTGACCTTAGGCCATCTCCACGGCAGCGTACCTATGCTCCGGTAACGACGATTTCGGGCCGCATTGGAATTTGCCTGTCGGCCCCATGTCACCCGAGCATGATGGACCATTCACGCCTTTCTTCGCCGCGTTGACGACCGAGTAGCTGCCGTAGCCTACCAGGTCGGCGAGTTGTTTGGCGGTGACCGTCCGCTCCCGCGAGTGGTATTGGAGGCGCAGCATCTGAACGTGACGGTCGTTGATGCTCGAGACCGCACGGAACGCCGCGACGTCTTGTCTGAACCGCAACCACTCCTCACCGCCGCAGCTTCACAGCACTACACGCTGTGAGCCAAAGGCTCCGTGGATCTAAGCGACGACGGATCGAGTTAGCTGAGCGTCAAAGGAAGAAAGGGGACGCCAGCATGGCGACTAACTATCGACGGCCTCCGAATCACCGCTTTTCCGTGCGCCCAGCGCCTCGACACGTTGCTGCATGATCTGCCCGGGCTTGAAGGCGACCACAAATCGCTCCGGCACCATCACTTCCTCGCCGGTCCTTGGATTGCGAGCTTTTCGCGCCCCGCGACGTTTGACCTCAAAGACGCCGAAGTTGCGGAGTTCCACACGACGCTGCTCAACCAAGGTCTGCAAGATGGAGTCGAAGACCTTCTGGACAATGTCCTTCGCCTGCAACTGGTTCAGCCCAGTTTCCTCGCAGATGGAACGGACGATCTCTCTCTTGGTCATTTTGAAATCCTCCTGGAAGAAACTGGGCGGCAAGGCGCAGTCCGCGATCGAGTCCTCGCGCCTCAAGTCTGCTCGATAAACCGCCTAAGATCAAGACTAGAATGGGGTTTCGGCAGCGAATCGCAGCCACACCCCCCCACAAAGGCGGGACAACGGCTTGACGAGATAGTCCACGACGCGACTCTTGCCGATTTGGCTGACGCGAAATCGGTTTGCCGAAACCGTGTTTCAGCCTCCCGGCTGCTCGAAGCAGCCGGGAGGCTCGATATGGCTACTTGCCGAGCGATTTGCGGACCGATGCCAATTGGCCGGCGGCACCGAGCTTCTGATTCTTGTGGGCGATGTAGTCGGCATAGGCGGGCATGAAAGCCTTGCCCGGCGTGCGGGGATCGAAATCCTCCGGGGTATCGCGGAACGTCTCGCGATAGATGGCGCACCAGACGAGCCGGCCGTCGGTGTCGATGTTCACCTTGCACACGCCCAGCTTGGCCGCCGGCAGGTACTGGTCCTCGGGGACGCCGCTGGAACCCTTCATCGCGCCACCAGCCGCGTTGATCCGGTCGACCCACTCCTTGGGAACGCTGCTGGAGCCATGCATCACCATGGGGAAACCGGCGGGGACCGCCTTCTGGATCTCCGCCAAACGGTCCATCCGCAGGCCCTGCGAACCACTGAACTTGTAGGCGCCGTGAGACGTGCCGATGGCCACCGCCAGGCTGTCGCAGCCGCTCCGCTCAATGAATTCCGCCGCCTGGCCCGGCTCGGTCAAGCAGACGCTCCCGACGATATCTTCTTCCACGCCGCCCAACTGGCCCAACTCGGCCTCGACGACGATCCCTTTGGCATGGGCACGATCGACGACGCGGCGGGTGATTTCGATGTTCTTTTCCAGGTCGTGATGAGATGCATCGATCATCACCGAGCTGTAGAAACCGCTGTCGATGGAGTCGTAGCAGGTTTCCTCCGTGCCATGATCCAGATGGACTGCGAAAATGGCCTCGGGGAAGACCTCCTCGGCCGTTCGGATCATCGCTTCCAGAAACCGTTTGTCGGTATAGCCGCGGGCTCCACGAGAGATCTGGATAATGAACGGCGCGGCCAGCCCGGCGTTGACCGCCTCGTCGTTCGATTTCGATTTGCCCAAATTGCCGCGAAACAGGCCGACCGTCTGTTCCAGGTTATTGATGTTGTAGGCCCCAACGGCATACTTTCCATAGGCGTGGCGGAAAAGGTCGTTGGTAGTGACGATCATCGGTCTTCAACTCCTTCGGCCGGCATGGCCGCGGCCGTGAAATCCATAGCGAGGCAAAGGCAACCGGCTCCGTCGCCAGCAGCGACTCTGCCCTGCTTTTCAGGGATGGGAGGCGACGACGCCACGCCCTGTTGGCAAAACAACAGGGAAACCGGCGTCCGTCATTGGTAATCTCGCGATTTTAGCGTGTAGTCTGGATTCCTGCCAGGATACCGGCAGGGGGGGAGTGAGGAATGTCAACCGTTCACGAGATGGGAGTAGGGGACAGAGCCGCCGGCGGACTTCTTGGCCAGGCGGCCTGCAATCCGCTATCCTAAACGCGGTAGGTGAAAACGCCCGCCAGCCCGGCTGCTGCGATCGCGCGGGGGGGTAGAGCTGCGGAAATTGGGTGCATCGCTGCCGGACTGGTGGGATCAGGGCGGGTCACGGAGTACCCCGCCTACACGGGAGAGCAAACCGGCATGACTCGCCGACTCGACAAAACGCTGGCCGATTATATCGGTATCGCCATCAGCCCGGCGCTGATCATGGTAATGGTCGGCAGCCTCGTTTTCTTCCTGATGGAATTGTCGTACCAGGGGCGCTACGGCGAGCGGCTCCATTTCATCCTGGCGATGTTCGTCATGGCAATCGTCCTGGTGGCACGGCTGGCGATCGAATTCGGATCGGAACATGCCACGATGTACGGCATTCCGCTGGCGATCGTCACCGCATTGGCGCTGGTGCGGTTCGTCGACCACGGATTGCTCATCAACATCGGCTTGATGGCGCTGATCTGGTGGAGCGCTCACAAGCTCACCTGGGACTGCACGCTCATCGATGAAACGGAGGATGCCTCGGGCGAAGGATTGCTGCAATCCGCCGGCTTGGAAGAAACGCCGGGCCAGTCCGGCGACTCGCCGGATAGTCCGCCCAAGGGCGTATGGCAGCGAGTGCGGGAGCGTTTCTCCCGCAAAGGGCCGCATGCTCCTGGTGTCTGGATCCTCTACTTCTCCCTGGCAGCCTTGCCGCTGTTTGCCGTCGGCGAACTGTTTCTTCCCAAGAGCGATCCGCAGCAAAGACAATACGCTTTCCGACTGCTGTTCTTCTACGTTGGCAGCGGCCTGGCCCTGTTGATGACGACGAGTTTCCTCGGGCTACGCCGCTATCTGCGGCAGCGGAACCTGCAGATGCCGGCGACGATGGCCCGATCCTGGATTGCGGTCGGCTTCGCCCTGGTGGCGATCCTGGTGGTGCTGGCGGCCTTGTTGCCCCGGCCCGACGCCGACTACGACGAGTCGAACATCCGTCTGGTGTTCGATTCGCCCCAGAGGCAGGCCACGGAGCATGACGTCATGGGCGGCGACGGGGCGGAAGGCCAAGGCGCCTCGGGCCGCTCCGACGCGCAACAACCGCCGGAGCCATCCGGCCAGGAACCGGCGGGTGAGCAGCGACCAGACGGCCAAACTCGTCAATCCTCCGACGATAAGCAACACGGCCGGGAACCACGGCCGAAACAGGGCGCCGCGGCGGAAGGTCAGCCAGCGGACGAGCAAGGCAAGCGGGAAGGAGGGCAACCAAGTACGGCCGGCAGTCCGTCGAAGCAGAGCGAGCAGGCGGACCGGTCGCCCCAGCCGTCGGATGAGAAGGCGAAAGCCGAGCCGGGGCGAAACCACCCGTCGGACAAAAAATCCGACCCGCGCGGCAAGGAAAAGGGGGAAACAAATAACTCCAAGTCCGAAGAGCGCCAGCAGAGCAAGTCAGAAGAGGATCAAGCCGGTGAGCCGTCGCCCGGGACCGACGAGAGTCGACTACGAGAGGAAGACCGGCAGTCGGGCATGCCCGCTGAGCGACAGTCGACCGAGAGTAAGCAAGAGGAGCAAGAGGAGCAGGAAAAGTCGCCGCCAAGCGAGAACCCCGCCAGCGAATCGTCCCCCTCGCCGTCGCTCATGCCTCGCCTGGAACTCGGAAGCGGATGGTTGGTGACGTTGCTCCGCTGGTTGCTTTATGCCGTGCTGGCGGTCGTCGCCCTGGTCTGGGCATGGCGCAATCGGCAGACGGTGATTGCCGCGGTCGGTGGGATGTTACAAGTTCTGCGGGATTTCTGGAATCGTTTGTTTGGCCGGCCAACGGTGGATCAGCAGGCGGAGGTTGTCGAACCGATTGTCAAAACGCCTCCGCGGCCCCGGTTCGCGGCCTACGATGATCCGTTTGCCAAGGGGACGGCCGGACGGATGCCGCCGGACGAGTTGATCCGTTACACGTTTGAAGCCATGGAGGCATGGGGCCGCGACCAGGGATGCCCACGCGAGCCTGACCAGACACCGCACGAGTTCGCCCGTACCATTGCCGAGCGCGCCCCGCAGCTTGGGCGGAGCGCCCGGAAACTGGCCGAACTGTACAGCCAGGCGGCTTACGCCCCCAGCACTCTTGAGGCCGGCCGGGTTTCGCCTTTGCGGGAACTATGGCGCGAGCTGCGGGCGGCAGCCTCTCTGCAACCGATGTGACCGAAATGCAAGAGATCAAGCACTATTACTACCGCGGCGTTCTGGCAAGGACGGGATTGGAGAAATTATGCCTGCGAAGACCAACGCCGCCCGGCTTCTGGATCGGCTGGGCATTGGCTATGAAGTCCGCGAGTACCCGGTGGATCCGGACGATCTGAGCGCCGAGACGGTGGCTGCCAAGGTGGGAATGCCGCCTCGGCAGACATTCAAGACGTTGGTCGCTCGGGGCGACCGTCGCGGCGTCGTCCTGGCGGTGGTTCCCGGTGATAAAGAATTGGATCTGAAAGCCCTGGCGAAGCTGACGGGCGACCGAAAAGTCGAGATGGCGCCGCTTAAAGACGTACAAAGCCTTACCGGCTACATTCGCGGCGGAGTCACCGCGCTGGCCTGCAAAAAGAACTATCCGGTCTTTGCCGACGAGAGCATGACGAGTTTCGAGAGGATCTCCATCTCCGCCGGTGTTCGCGGCGCGCAGATCATCCTCGATCCGCACGATTACCTCAAGGCAGTGAAAGCCACGACGGGGCGAATCGGCCGAGAAAGAGCCTGACGGTCGGCAGGCATGTGCGTCTGGCTTTCCAGGCTGACCGGAAAGCAACGCATGGTTCTGGAGAGCGGCCACGGGCGAAGCCGCGGTTGCATTCTCTTAGTCCGAGCCTTATCCTGATGATTGGAGTGCTTGCCTGGAGAACCGCCATCTGTTAACAGCCCACCTGTGCCTGTCCCCTTTCCGGGGCGGACCAACTCGATGGTCCGTTGAAAAGGGGACGGGCACCGAGCGGCTGGCGTTTCCTCGGCAGTTCCGGGCCAAAACCACGCTCGGAGCCAGTCCCCGTTTCAACTCCGCTTACAGTTTGAGTCAACAAGGAGAAGGATCTATGTCCAGCAGTAGAACCGCCGTCTCGAGGCGGCGATTCCTGACGGCGTCGGCGCAGGCCGCTGCAGTGCTCTCGGTGCCGCAATTCATCCCGGGCAGCGCGCTGGGAATGAGCGGCGCCGTGGCGCCGAGTGAGCGGATCGTGCTCGGCGGCCTCGGCCTCGGCCCCCGCGGCACCGGCGACCTGAATTGTTTCATGGACAACCCCGACGTGCAGTTCGTCGCCATCTGCGACGTCCAAAAAACGCGTCGCGAGGCGATCAAGAAAATTGCCGACACCAGGTACGGCAACAACGACTGCGCCCTGTACAGCGATATGCACGAGATCCTTGCTCGGCCCGACATCGACGCCATGCTCATTGCCACGGGCGATCGCTGGCACACAATGGCCTCGATCACCGCCGCGCGCGCCGGCAAGGACGTCTACTGCGAAAAACCCTGCTCGATGACCATCTCCGAGAGCCGGGCGCTGTCCGACACGTACCGCAAATACGGGTGCATCTACCAGGCCGGCACGCAGCGGCGGAGCATCGGCAACTTCCTTTTCGCGGCCGAACTAGCTCACTCCGGCAAGCTCGGCAAGCTCACCACCGTCCACGCCAACACGCTCTACCCGGCAACCAAGCACGAGTGGCTTCCGGAAGAACCGCTGCCCGCCAAGGACGAAGTCGACTGGCTGCGATGGCTCGGCCCCTGCCCCTGGCGGCCCTACAATCCGCAATACTGCCGCGGCGGCTGGCGCGGCTTCTTCGATTTCCACGGCGGCGGCATCCTGGAATGGGGAGCCCACACGGTCGACCTCTGCCAATGGGCCGCCCAGAAGGACGCGACCGCGCCGGTCGAATACGTGCCGGAAGGCAGCGGCGTGACGGCCACCTATGCCGACGGCTTGAAGCTCGTCATGCGCGACCAGGGCTGGATGGGACTCGGCACCTGCAGCGTTCGCTACGAGGGAGACCAGGGTTGGATCGAGACGGGCGACAGCGGAAAGTTCGCCATCTATCCCGAGTCTTTGCGGACGGAACGGACCGTGTTCACGATGGCAGGCACGGATCCCAGCTCGCACATCCGAAACTTCTTGGATTGCGTGAAGACCCGCAAGCAGGCGAATTCCAATGCCGACGTCTCAGCGCAATCGCACGTCGTCTGCCATGCCGCCTACATCGCCTGGCAACTGGGCCGGACGCTCAAGTTCGATCCGGTCAAGGAAGAATTCGCAGGCGACGAAGAGGCCAACCGGATGCGCTCCCGCGCCTTGCAACAGCCCTGGCGGATCTAACGCGAACCTGTCCAAGTCAGCAAACATCACCCATCAGGAGTCCCTCGATATGAGTCGAAGAAGACACGTCTTTTGCATCGCGGCCGTAGGTATGGTCGCCCTGCTGCCTTCGTTGATCATCGCCCAGCAGGTGCCGCCCGCCGAAGGCGACGAAGCGGCGCTGGTCGCCGTGCTGAAATCCGACGCCGATCTGTTCCAGAAGGCGAAAGCCTGCCAGCGGCTGGCGGTGATCGGCAAGAAAGAGTGCATCCCGGCGCTGGCGGGATTGCTCGGCGACGAGCGGCTCTCGCACTACGCCCGTTACGGGCTGGAGCCCAACCCCGACCCGGCTGCCGGCGCCGCGTTGCGCGACGCTTTGGAGAAGCTCCAGGGTGGGTTGCTCGTCGGCGCGATCAATTCGGTCGGAATGCGTCGCGATACGCAGGCGACTGCCAAACTAAAGGATTTCCTCGGCAATTCCGATCCGCAGATCGTGGCCGCCTCCGCCACCGCCCTGGCGCGGATCAACACACCGGACGCGGTGGCGATTCTCACCGCCGCGCTGTCGAAGGGCGAGTCGCAACGGCCCGCTGTCGCCGCCGCATGCCTGACCGCCGCCGACGTTCTCTTCGGCGAGGGCAAGAAGGCCGAGGCGAAGGCGCTGTTCGACACGGCGCGCGAAGCGGATGTGCCCAAGCACATCAAGATAGCCGCCCTGGAAGGGGCCATTCGCGCCCGCGGCGCCGATGGCCTGCCGATGCTCGTCCAGTGCCTGCAATCTCCGGACGACGCAGTTTTTCAGGTGGCACTGGCGGCCGCTCACGCCTTGCCGGGCGCCGAGGTGACCAAGACGCTCATCGAGGAGTTGCCGAAGCTGGCGCCGGCAGCCGAAGCAGTGGAGAAAGTCGCTGCCGATGCCGGTCCTTACATCCGCCAGGCGCTGCTGATCTATGTCCTTGGCGACCGCGGCGACAAGGCCGCGCTGCCGGCAGTGCTGGAATTGGCGAAGAGCGCGCCGTATCCGGTGCGGCTGCCGGCGGTTCGCGTGCTGGCCGAACTCGGCGATGCCGCGGCGATTCCTGTGCTTCTGGAAGCAGCCCACGCCAACGAAGGCGAACTCGCCGAGGCCGCCCGCGAAAGCTTGATCGAATTGGAAGGCGAGGCGGTCAACGCGAAGCTGGTCGGGATGCTCGACGACAGCCAGGGGCAAAAGCTGCTGGAATTGGTCGTCGTTTTGGGCAAGAGGGGCGTCGCTGCGGCGGAAGCGAAGCTGACGAAGCTGGCCGATAGTGAAGATCCCGAAGTTCGCCAGGCCGCCATGGCAGCTCTCGGATCGACCGTTGGACTAGATGGCTTTGCCGGTCTGATCGATCGGCTGGTGAAAGCCGATTCGCCGGAAACGGCGGCAGTGGTCAAGGACGCGCTGCAGCGAGGTTCGATGCGCGTGCCGGATCGTGAGGCGAGCGCGGCGGTCGTGATCGAAAAGATGCGGGATGCCCCCGCACACGCCAAAGCCGATCTCCTCGATTTGCTCGGCATCATCGGCGGCACGAAGGCTCTGAAAGGGGTTGCGGCCGCGGCCGGCGACAGCAGCGACGAGATCCAGGAAGCGGCGACGCGGGTGCTGGGCGAGTGGATGAGCGCCGATGCCGCCCCGGTGTTGCTGGAGCTTACCAAGTCGGGCAGCGAGAAATACCGCGTCCGCACGCTCCGCGGCTATTTGCGTATTGCCCGCCAACTCGACGTTCCGG
The DNA here is from genome assembly GCA_012728855.1 of Rhodopirellula sp. GTDB lineage: Bacteria > Planctomycetota > Planctomycetia > Pirellulales > Thermoguttaceae > JABWBD01. Next base: position 35,295 of record JAAYEH010000111.1, read on the forward strand.
TGGAAGAGCGGGTTGCCATGTGTCGTAAGGCGTTGGATGCGGCCGGACGCGACGATGAAAAGAAGCTCGCTTTGGAAGTGCTCGGGCGTTACCCGTCGGCAGAATCGCTGGCCCTGGTCGTTCCGTACCTCGACGCGGGCGGATTGAAGGAATCGGCTGCGGCGGCTGCCGTGGCGATCTCCGAGAAGCTCGCCGGTACCGCGCCCGCGGCGGTGGCCGAGGCGATGCAGAAGGTCGTCGACAACACCGGCAACGCCGAGTTGAAGAAGAAGGCCGCCGGCCTTCTCCGCCGGGCTAAGAAGTAAGGTCCGGAGTCTGCACTGGCAACCGGTTGGAGACGGTCTCTGTTTTCGCTCCAGCGGGAACGGGACCGTCCCTTCTTGTTTCTTTGAAACGGATTCTGTTGCCGCCTTTCCGCGGGGAAACGAACATGTCCGCTGTCGAGAGCACCGTTTCCAGCGATTGTGAATCGCGCGAAGGAACCCACGAATTCTTCGGAGGATCGACTTCTTTTGGATCGTGCCAAAAGAACTGGGACGGCTCGCGCCGTCCCAGTCGTTCGATTATCGCATCCGCAGTGGGCCTACTTGCCCGCTCGGATCGTCGCCTGTGCCGCCGCCAGGCGGGCGATCGGCACGCGGTACGGTGAACAGCTCACATAGTTCAGTCCGGCCTTGTAGCAGAACGCAACCGACGCCGGGTCGCCGCCCTGCTCGCCGCAGATGCCGATCTTCAGATCGGGCCGGGCCGCGCGCCCCTTCTGGACGGCCATCTCGATCAACTGGCCGATTCCCTCCTGATCGATCGTCTGGAACGGATCGGCCGTGAGGATGCTCTTCTCGACGTAGTTGGAGAGGAAGCCGCCCACGTCGTCGCGCGAGAAGCCGAAGCCCATCTGCGTCAGGTCGTTGGTGCCGAAAGAGAAGAACTGCGCCGTCTTGGCCATCTTGTCGGCCGTCAGGCAGGCACGGGGTATTTCGATCATCGTGCCGTAAAGACAGGTAACCTCGATCCCCTGCTTCGTCTCGACTTCCTTCTTCACCCGGTCGAAGATCGGCTTGACGAAATCCAACTCGGTGACCGCGCAGGTCACAGGCACCATCAGTTCGGGGTGCGGCTTTTTACCCGCCTTCTTCAATTCGGCGGCCCCTTCGAAGATCGCCCGAATTTGCATTTCGGTCACTTCGGGGTAGGTGATGCCCAGACGCACACCACGGTGGCCCATCATCGGGTTGGTCTCGTGCAGCGCCTCGCCGCGCTTCTGGACCTCCTCGACCGAAATGCCCAACGCCTTGGCGAGTTCCTCCCGCGCCGACTCGTGCTGCGGCACGAACTCGTGCAGCGGCGGATCCAGCAGGCGGATCGTCACCGGAAGGCCGTCCATCGCTTCCAAGGTCGCCTTGATGTCGCGTTTGACGAAAGCGAACAGCTCGTCGACGGCGCTCTTCCGCTCCTCCTCCGTGGCGGAGTGGATCATCTTGCGGAGCACAAATAGCGGATCCTCGGCGCCGGCGCCGTAGAACATGTGCTCGGTGCGGAACAGCCCGATCCCCTCGGCGCCGAACTCGCGGGCGATGCGGGCGTCCTCCGGAGTGTCGGCATTGGTCCGCACGCCGAGCTTGCGGGCCTTATCGACCAGTTCCATGAACTTCTGGAACCGCGGATTCTCCGTGGCGTCCATCATGTCCAACATGCCCGCGTAGGCGAGGCCACGCGTGCCGTTGAGAGTCAGAGCATCGCCCTCTTTCAACGACTTGCCGGCGACGGTCATCGTCTTGGCGGCGTGATTGATCTTAATCGCGCCGGCGCCGACGATGCAGCACTTGCCCCAGCCGCGGGCAACAAGGGCCGCATGGCTGGTCATGCCGCCGCGGGCGGTGAGAATGCCCTTGGCCGCTCGCATGCCCTCGATGTCCTCGGGATTGGTCTCATCGCGAACCAGAATCACCTCTTCGCCCTTCTTGGCCTGGGCGACGGCCTCTTCGGAGGTAAAGACGATCTTGCCGCGGGCGCCGCCCGGGCCGGCCGGTAATCCGCTCACGAACGCCGTCACCTTCTTCTCGGCGGCCGGGTCGACAATCGGGTGCAACAGCTCGTCCAACTGCGCCGGCTCGACACGCAATACGGCGGTCTTCTCGTCGATCAGCCCCTCGGCGAGCATGTCCATCGCCATGTTCAAAGCGGCGGTGCCGGTCCGCTTGCCGTTGCGGCACTGGAGCATGTAGAGCGTACCGTCCTGAATGGTAAACTCGATGTCCTGCATGTCGTGATAGTGCTGCTCGAGCTTGAGCCGGATGTCGTCAAGCTGCTTGTACAACTTGGGCAAATCCGTTTCGAGCGAGGGGAGGTGCTTGTTCTGCTCGCTCTTGGTGGCCTCGTTGAGCGGATTGGGGGTGCGAATGCCCGCCACCACGTCTTCGCCCTGGGCGTTGACCAGCCACTCGCCGTAGAACTTGTTTTCGCCGGTCGCCGGATTGCGGCTGAAGGCCACGCCGGTTGCCGAACTGTCGCCCATGTTGCCGAAGACCATGCTCTGCACGTTGCAGGCGGTGCCCCATTCGTGCGGAATGCCCTCGATGCGACGATACGAGACGGCGCGGCGGCCGTTCCAGCTCTTGAACACCGCGCCGATGCCCCCCCAGAGCTGCGCATCGGGATCGTCGGGGAATTCGCGGCCGAGCACGTCTTTGATTTTCGCTTTGAACTTCTCGCAAAGCTGCTCCAGGTCGTCGGCCGTCATGTCCGTGTCGGCCGTGTAGCCCTTCGACTCCTTCAAATCATGCATGATGTGTTCGAGTTGGACGCGGATCCCCTTGCCTTCCTCGGGCAGGATGTCTTCCGCCTTTTCCATCACCACGTCGGAATACATCGTGATCAAACGGCGGTAGGCGTCGTAGACAAACCGCTTGTTGCCGGTCTTCTTCACCAGCCCAGGGATTGTCTTCGGCGAGAGGCCGATGTTCAACACCGTTTCCATCATGCCGGGCATCGAGCTGCGGGCGCCCGAGCGGCAGGAGATCAAGAGAGGATTCTCCGCATCGCCGTATTTCATACCCATGACGTCTTCGACTTTGCGAAGGGCCTCGGCGACTTCCTTCTTCAGCGAATCGGGAAACGTTCTTCCCGCTTTGAAGTACTCGTTGCAGAGTTCGGTGGTGATGGTAAAACCAGCCGGGACGGGCAGCCCCAGATTCGCCATTTCCGCGAGATTGGCGCCCTTGCCGCCTAACGTATTCTTCATCGAGGCGTTGCCTTCGGTCCCCTTCGGACCAAAGAAATAGACATACTTTTCTGCCATGAATCGGTTCCTTGCGGTGTCTAGTGAAAACGGGGCATGGTTCGTGCCAAAGAACGGCATATCCGCCAACCTGCCGGGCTGGGTAACTGTTTCTCTTTCCTTTTGGGCCCGCCCGGCATGGGGCAACGGGCAAAAATGAAATGAAGTAGTCTAGCAGGACCGTGGGGGACCGTCAAGGAACAGGACGGGGGTGGTAGGGCAGACCTCTTCGGCGGGCGAACCGAATCGGCCGATCTCGCGATTCCTCATTGAGAGGTTCCGTCAACTGCTTCTCGGCCATCGCACGGATTCGCGACAGAGGCTCTCGCACGTTGTCGGACTTGATCAAATCGTCCGATTCCGCAGGGTCTTTGAAGAAATCGAACAACTCTTCGCGCCCATCGCCATATCGGATGTAGTGCAGGCCTGCGGCGATCACGGCATCCATCCGGTTCGCTGTCCCATCCGGAGCGGCGGTGCCGACGCTGGCAAGGACCGCGTCACAGGTGCGAATCCGTGTCTTGTGCCAGAGGTTTGCCAGCGAATTGCCCGGCAACTGGCACCCTCGCCGGCATCCCGCCAGATCTACCACGGTGGCCGGTACGTCACGCAATGAAACGGGTTCCTGCAGTCGCAGTCCCATAGGGACATCGCCGGGAAGGCGGATCACCAGCGGGACATGAAGCAGGGGACGGTACAAGGAATTGCCGTGCCCTTGCAGGCCATGTTCTCCGAAGTGCTCGCCATGATCGGACGTCAGAATCACCAACGTGTTCTCAAGGATCCCTCGCGTTTGTAATGCGTCGATGAGCCTGCCCAGGCAGGCATCCAGGTAGGCGATGCTCGCGTCGTAGCGCTGCTGTTGCTCGCTTTGCTGCGAAGGGGAGTTCGCATGCAGTTCCACCACGTCGGCATGGCGGATTCCGGCGACCACCGACCGGTCTTCTTGCGGCTTTGGCGGCCCGAATTGCCGGTAGTAGAGATCAGGAGCGAAATACGGCTGGTGCGCGTCGTAGAAATTGAGAAAGGCGAAGAACGGACGATGTGGCCGCCGGTCGAGCCACTCCAGAAAGTCGGCGTTGACTCTTTCGGCCGATTTTCGTCCCCAAAAGTCCTGCCATGCGGTCCAACGCCTCAGCAGCGGACTCGTTGTCAGCCGTCGGCCAACCTGGCAACTGAGCACGAACTCCGTGCTCAACGCGCTGAAATCATCGAAGCGGAGGAATCCGCGGCCTAGACCGGAATCGCGATTACAAACGTACTGGTTTGCGACAAAGGCCGCCGTCGCGTAGCCGTTGTCGCTGAGCACTTCCGGAAGGGTCGGATTTTCGGAATCGAGCGGAGCACCCGAGATGGTGGATAGCTCATGTGCCCAGCGGCCCGTGAACAGGGAAGCATGGCTGGGCAAAGTCCAAGAAGAAGGAGCAATGGCGCGCTCGAAGACGATTCCCCCCTTCGCCAGAGCGGTCAAGTTTGGCGAAGTGTCTCGATCGTAGCCGTACGTGCTGAGGTCTTGCGACCGCACCGTATCCCACACAAGGATCAGGATGTTCGGAGTTCTGCCGGAGACGCTGGAAAGACGTTGGATCGCGCGGCTTTCCAGCCAGTTCCATGATATCGGCAGCACGATTGCCGTCCCTAGGCATGTAGCCACCATCCAGGGGAGGGTCCGGCGGACCAGTGGGTCGAGTCGTTCAACCCGCAAACCGCCCGATTTCATCACCTGGACGGCTATCCCTGCGGAAAGCATCACCGTTGCGACGTTGCTTATCTCCCCATGCAGCAGCAATAGGCTGGCCGCCAGCACGAAACCGAACATGAAGATTGCCATACGCTCCACATGGCGAATTGGCAACACGAGCACAAGCGGCATGACGACCGCCACAAGAGCAACGAACAACGCTGCGTCGGCAAGTGGCGCCATCCAGATCGTATGTCGCCCCAGTAGAAGGGGACGACCGAGGACGTATTTGCGGAAAGCGAGGTTGAGGAGTTCCAGATACCCAGTAAAGATTCCAAACCAAACTGCCCAAGTCAGGAAACGAGAAGCACGGCGAAGTGCCTGCGAGAGCATGGGTGGACATCCAGCAGAAAACATTGGGGTAACCGCCTAACGCGGACCCATGGGGAAAACCTATCGCAACCGACAGAACGGGGGCCGGCGTCTTCACCGGTGGATCCTGAAATAGGGACCGTTGAAGAGTCGTTGTCCGCGTCTTGTCGGTGCCTCTAAGATCAGGTCATCTCCGCGGGCGCAATCGCACGAGTCGTCTTCCAACCGGCACGAAAGCGACCCACACCCTCCTTCCGCATGCCAGTAGAAACCCGATCGTCCCCGCGATCGCTGACAGCAGGGGAATGGATGTCTCCGGCCCCAAATATGCCAACAGCCACAAGTCATCGCTCGGCATAAACTTGAATCCTCTTCCCTTGGCGATCTGATCCACTCCTCAATTCAACATCGCCGCAAAGAAGAGGTTTCGCGGACCATTCGAAGAAAATTGGGGCCAGCTATCTCGGAAAAACAAGCAAGATGCCCATCACCCCCCCAGTGACTAGTCCGGGCTGAGGTAGTTGCTGTTTGGTAGAACTGGCAGTGGACATTCGCGACGGCAGGCGATAGAACACCGCATAAACTCCATTCGCCTTGGGAATCGTCATTACATTACGCGCCTATTTGCGTAACCGGTTCTCGAAAACAAGGTTAGCAACGTTCGAGAAATAAGTGTCAGGAACCGTTTGTGCGAAGCACCCGGAGGGCCGGTTCCCGGCAAACGGTTCCTGACACTTATTTCTCGAGCAATCCTTAGCGATTTCTCCATGTTTGGCAATATCACGGTCCGACACCTGCTCCCCGTTCTCATCCACCTTGTGATGAGCAACAGCCTCGCCGCGTTTGGCGCAGAAGAGGTGGTTCTGCATAACGTCGTTGCTAGCGAAGACGGCTACGAGCTTTCCCCCGGCCCAAACGTGGAGGGGGCCGTCTTCTTGCGACAAGTCTATCCCAAGGAGGAGAGTTGGCCTCAGCCGGTGATCGATGCCTTTCTTGGTCACGGCTGGCTCGACGCTGCCTCCGTTCGGGTTCGCTGGGCCGATCTCGAACCTGCCGATGAGGAGTTCCGCTGGCGGCCGTTTGACAGGGTTCTTGCGGAAGTGCGGAAGTACAATGCGGAGCATCACCAATCGCCGCGTACGCTGCACATCCGCGTCATGGGGGGAGAGCATGTTCCCGGCTGGTTCGAGGGCGCCGGGGTGAGAATGTACGACACCCTGGATCCGCATCGCCTTCGAGGAAAACTGAGCTACCGGCCGATTCGCATTCCTATGCCCTACGGTAACCCGGGCTTTCTCGAACAGCTTCGCCAGGTGTACGCGGCCATGCGCGATCGCTACGGCGACGATCCGGTGGTCACGGTCTACCACGGCACCTGGTCGGCAGGGCCCTGGGACGAGATTTTCCATCCGCAAGACGACGCGCCATTGCCCCCGGGTTACAGTGAAGAGCGATTTGTCGAGGGCATGATCGAGCAACTCGACGTGCTGATCGACGAGTTCTGTCTGCACGGCAAGGTGGCGGAGTTGCCCTATTCGGGCAAATATCCTCCCAAATCCCAGGTCGATATCACCGGCCCCCTTACCGCCCGAATCGTGGCGCGGCTGGGCCGACGGAGCCCCTTCCTCTATATCCAGAGCAACGGTTGGGGCGTTACCGGCGACGGCACTCCGACCATCTCCTGGGGCCACCAGCGCGATATCGACGACGCCTTCGGACAGGTCAATCTGGCACTGCAGGCGATCGGCACAAACGCCGGAGGCGGCTGGCTTGCGCAAGGCGACTGGATCGATTCGGTCACGCTTGCCAAACGCTACGAGGCGGCGTATCTCGAGGTCTACTACGCGGACTTCATGCCCTTGGACGAAACCCATCGCCTTGCGGCCGCCTTCAACCACGACGGCGGTGCAACGGGCGTCGCGCCCGGCTTTCTCGGTTTCCGCCCCTGGCTGAAATCGCGGAATCGCCGCCTGTACGTGCGAGAGGGAACGCTCTCACAACGTTTCCCGGCCGGCCCGAAACCGCGGGCCATGGAGTCTTTACGCATCTCAGCGGTTACGCCCGAGGGAACCACAATCTCTTTTCGTGTCCGCACACGGGTTGGCGGAGCGCCCTGGTCCGGATGGCGCGACCGAGCAACGCTCGACGAACTCCCGGCCGGGCACGAAGCAGAAGTCGAAGCCATCCTGCACACGGACGACGGCTACCGGACTCCCCGACTGATTGCGATGCGGCCCGTGTGGAGCCGGCCGGGTGATTGAGCCGTTAGGTGGCGCAAGGGGATCGGGTTTTTTCCGCACGCGGCCCCACCGCCGCTAGGCAAGTCTGGCCCGGTTGGCGGCCGCGTGCGGAAAAAGACTCTCGACCCCTTCCTGATTGCGACACTCGTCTTTCGCCGATGCTCGGACTCAGATCTCCGACCAGACCCCCGGGACCGGCACCGGGTATCGCCCATCCGCATCGGGTTGCACGGGCGGTGGGGTATCGTAATCGAGGGAATCGATATCGGCGTAGAACTGGAAATTGGAGGCCATTGCCTCGTCCCAAGTGATCACCTTGCCGCTGTGGACGGCTGCCCGTCCCATCAGGTCGGCGATGTTCGAGTAGGCCGCGCGTTTGGTCTCGTTCTGCGGCTTATCGTTGCGGATGCTGTCCAGAAGCACGTTCCACTCGGCGTCCCAGGAAGTGATCTTTTCTTTGGGCGACTCCCACACCATGTTGTCTTTCTCGATCCGCTGGTCCTTATAGAGACGCGACGTTTCTCCCTGCCCCAGTCCGTAGGTGTTGAACTGGGCCGCGCACTTGGTTCCGTGGATGTAGGTGGCGAACTCGCGGTGGCAATGGCCGCCCAGCCAGCGGACGACGTCGGTCGCCTTCGTGCCGTCGGCAAAGGTCCACTCGATCGAGAAGGAGTCGAGATTCTGGCCGTAGTCGAGGCTATTCGGCGCCCGGCCGCCGACGCCGTGCGCCGCGACCGGCCATTGGTCCTTGATCCAGCAGATCTCGTCGATCTGGTGGACGTTCATCTCGGCGAACAGGCCGCCCGAGACCCAGAAGAAACGGACAAAATTGCGGATCTGCCAGAGCAACTCGTCTTCGCCGGCGGGTTTTTTGCCGAGAGGACCGACGGGGTGAACGCGGTAAGCCCGGATGAGTTGGATGTCGCCGAGCACGCCGTCGCGGACTTTCTCGATCATCATCTGGCGGTTTTCACTGTGGCGCCATTGAAGGCCGGCGGCGATTTTGAGGTTCTTCTTCTCGGCTTCCTCGCCCGCCTTGATCAGCCGTCGCAGACCCGGCACGTCGGGCGCGAACGACTTCTCCATGAAGACGTTGACCCCTTTCTTCACCGCGTATTCCAGTTGCATGGGGCGGAAGGCGGCGAAATTGGTCAGCATGGCCACGTCGCCCGGACGGAGGCAGTCGATCGCTTTCTTGTAGGCGTCGAAACCGATGAATTGCCGGTCTTTAGGGACGTCGATGCGGTCGGCGAATTGCTGGTTGAGGTTCTTCAGCGACGCCTCCACTCGTCGCTCGACGACATCGGCCATGGCGAAAAGCTGGACCGGCCCGTGGGTCGAATGCATGGCGTTGGCCACAGCCCCGGAGCCGCGGCTGCCGCTGCCGATCAGCGCCAGGCGGATCGTATTGTCCTCGGCGGCGTGGACTCGCGGAACTGCCACGCCGGCCAGCGCAGAAGCGGCGGCAACGGTTCCACCGGCTTTGAGCAGTTCGCGGCGGGTACACGGGGTCGCATGGCTCGGTTGACGATGCGATGGTTGGCTCATGGTCGCGCTCTCCCTCGGTCCAGAAATCGTTCAACGGTCTACTGCCGTCACGATAGCGTCGGGCGACACCGTTCGCAAATTTCTGCTCGTCCGACGCACTATCCAGTCCTATGGGAGGGAATCACTCTTCCTCTACACTTTCCACCTGCAAAAAAGCTTGACATGCCCCGCATTTTGGTCAAAATGGGTCGTTACTGGGGAGGATAGTGGCCGCAGCCAGGGTAGTGCGCAGCGGAGGTCAGGGAGGCTCGCTCAAGAAAACGGTTTCGACGCCGATGAAGGCGGCTTGTCTTTTGTTTTCTAATCTCTTTTCAGGAGAGGAGTGTGTTCCATGAGATTCCGTGCCAAAAGAGGGTTTACCCTCGTCGAGTTGCTGGTGGTGATTGCCATCATCGGGATTCTGATCGCGTTGTTGCTCCCGGCCGTGCAAGCGGCGCGCGAAGCGGCGCGCCGGGCGCAATGCACGAACAAGATCAAGCAAATTGGGCTGGCTCTGCACAACTATCACGACTCGTACCAGATGTTTCCGGCCTTCGGATGGGGAGCGAATCAGAACTCGCCCGGGGCCCCCGTCAACGGCCAGAAAAAAGGCTCGAGCGGTCTGGCCGCGCTTTTGCCCTATCTGGAGCAACAGGCGGTGTATGACAAACTCGATTCTCGGCAGTGCGCCACCAACTTTGCCCTCGGAACCAGCACGGGAACAGTTGTCGGTGATGCGGCTACGAATGGCAACGCGGCGGCCTCGGAGAACGAACTGGACGCTTTTCTCTGTCCTTCCGACAGCACCGGCAATAGGGACGAATGGACCTTGGCCGGTTCTTACTATGGTCCGGCGACAACCGGCTTCACCGGGTCGAAGACCAACTACGATCTGGTAACCTACGCCAATCACGTGTTCTCCAGCTATCGATGGAAGGAAGTGTCGATAACGACGGAGCGGATGTTTGGCTGGGAGAGTAAGTGCCGGATGGCGGACGTCAAGGATGGCACCAGCAACACGTTCATGGTGGGAGAGACGACCCGATACCACGCCAATGGCAGGGCCTTCGCTTGGGCCTATCGCGCTTGGGTCATGTGCGGCGTTGATCCGGCATACGCGAACAGCACAACCTATGGAGGCATCAACGTTTGGCATCAGCCGTGGATTGCCGCGACCTGGCAGAATCCGCCTTACGTTCCCATCAGGGGGCACGCGAGAAGCTGGTGGTGCCCTGCCGCGAGTCTTCATCCCGGCGGGTGCAACTTCGTGATGGCGGACGCCTCGGTTCATTTCATATCCGAGACGATCGACTTTCCCATGCTGATCGCGTTGTCCGGGATCCGGGACGGCACTCCAGTCAGCATTCCCTAAGCGAATCTTGGGGCGGATGATGCCGGCCGGCCATGCGCTGTGGGGTGCGGCAGTTTCTTACTCTTTTCCCAGGAAAACCACCAATGATACTCAGGATTTGTAGCTGTTTTGCGGGCGCGCTCGGTCTCCTGGCGGGTTGCAGTTCCTCCGACTTGAACTTGGTTCCGGTTACCGGGATGGTAACGCTCGATGGCCAGCCGTTGGCGAACAAGAGTTTGATGTTTGTGCCCGAATCAGGAAAGGGCCCCGGCGCCAGTGCCATCACCGACGCGGCCGGAAAATATGAACTGCTGGCGATCGTCGCCGGTGTCAGGTCCGATGCCAAAGGCGCGCTTCCGGGGCGGTATCGGGTGACCGTGCTCGAACCGGCCACTCCGCTGGAAGCAACAGAAGGGGCTCCTGAAATGGAGGGCTTTGTGATGCCGGGCGCAGCAGGTCCATCGCGAGGAGGAATCCCCTTGATTTACCAGGACCAGGCCAAAACACCGCTATCGGTTGAGGTACCCGAGACCGGTGGAACGATCGACCTGGAGTTGAAGTCGCAACGGCGCTAGCCCGCTTTCCTTCGGGACTCCTGAAAATCGGATCTCGCTGTTTTCAAGAGCCAATAACGAGAAAGTCCGCCGCAACATCGGCGATTGGTCGAACGAAGATCGGAGCCAAGCCGTGCGTCCTACCCGCTCTGCCTCATCCAACCCGTTTCTTGCGATCGTTTCGGCGATCATGGTTTGCCTCTTCTCCTGTGTGGGCCATGCTGAGTCTGTCCCGCGCGAATGGCAGAACATCACCGTGCCCAAGGTCGAAGAAGTTGCCGCGAGTTTTGCCAGTCCGCCGGCTGAATATAGCCTGACCATGTGGTGGTTCTGGAACGGCGAGATGACGGAGAGCATTATCTGTCGCGACCTGGCGGACTTGAAATCCCACGGGATCGGTTCCGTGATGATCTGGCCCTACAATGGCCTGACGAACCTCGAATATCTCTCGCCGGAGTGGTTCGATCGCGTGAAGTACGCGGTCCACGAGGCCGGTCGGTTAGGGCTGCGAATCTGGATCATGGACGAGGGGTGCTACCCGAGCGGCTTCGTCGGCGGCAAGGTCACTCGCGAGCGGCCCCAGCAACGGATGCAGGTGCTCGCCGAACGGGAAATCTCGCCGGGACACCTCGAGGTGAAGCCCGAATACCGTACGTCGGCGACCCGTTACATTCACGCGCCCGGCTTCAGAAAAGACGCCACCTATTCGCTCTTCGACGCGCTCAACCCGACCGCCACCACGGATTTCTTGACCGATGTCCACGAACAGTACTGGGCATCGTTCGGCGACGAATTCGGCCGCACGGTACTGGGGATCATGGGCGACGAACCATCTTTTCCGGGAGTCCCCTACACTGAGGCGATTTTCGACGACTTCGCGCGTCGCAAGGGCTACGACATCCGCCCGCACCTGGCACAGATCTTCACGAAGAATCCGGGCGACGACGCGCGCCGGATCCGCGCCGACTACTGGGACGTATGGACGGATCTCTACCGCGACCATTTCTTTCAGCCGCAGGCAGACTGGTGTGCTCGCCACGGAGTCGAATTCTTGATGCATCTTTGCGGCGAAGAAGACATGCCGACGCTCGTGGCGCTCAACGGCGATTTCTTCAAGTGCATGCGACCGGTCCAGGTGCCCGGGGTGGATGCCATCTGGCGGCAGATTTGGCCCGGCAAGGTGGCCGACTATAGCAAACTTGCCTCTTCCGTGGCACATCTGCGGGGCCGGCCACGGGCTTTCTGCGAGGCCTATGCCGTCTATGGCCGCGGGCTGAGCGTCGAGCAGGCCAAGTGGGTATTGGATCACCTGCTGGCCCGAGGAATCAACCTGATCCAGGCGATGTCGTACCTCTCGTCGCGCGAGACTTTCCGCCCCTATTTCTGCCCTCCCGACTTGAACCTCAGTCCCCAGTGGCCGCACTTCTCCGCGTTGTTTGCCTATGCGAACCGGATGTCGTACCTGCTTTCCGTGGGCGAACCGACGGCCTCGATTGCAGTCTATTACCCGACGACGAGCGGCTGGCTGGGCGACTTTTCGGCCAACGAGACCGCCCTCGCTCTGGCCCAACATCTTTTGGAGAACCAGTGTGACTTCGACTTCGTCGATGAGGAGAGCCTGCAAAGCGGCTTGAAATTGGAGACTGCGGCGATGGTCAACGCAAGCGGCCAGCGCTACCGCACGGTGATCGTTCCGGCGGTCAAGGCGATTTCACGAACGGCGCTCCAGCGGCTGGAAGAGTTCGCCGCAAGCGGCGGACGCGTCGTCTTTGTGGAGCATCTGCCGGATCTTGTTGTCGGGCAGACGTTTCTCCACGCCGCGGACGGCCCCAAACACCTTCCTTGGGCCGCAATCATTCGCCCGGCGGATTCATTGCAGATGGCCGCGTCGCTCCTGCCCGAACCCGACCTGGTCGTGAAGCGTCTACCGGAAGGCGGAATCTGCCCGGCGGTGAAATACGTCCATCGCAGGTTGGAAGACGGCGAGATCTACTTCCTTTTCAACGAGAGTGCCGAGACTTTGGAAGCAAGCGTTCGGCTGCAAGGTGAAGGTGCCCCGCAATTCTGGAATGCGCGGACAGGCTTCCGAAGCCGACCGCTCGACGTCCGCCGGGAAGGCAACTGCGTCCACTTCGCATTGAGGCTTGAGCCCAACGAGGCACGCACCATCGTGCTCGGCCCGGCGCCTCGTGAACCGCTGCCGGTAGAGCCTCTGATGCGCCCGACTTCCCAAAGTATCGTCCTCGACGGCGACTGGAATCTGACGATTGGCGAAAGACCCTGCCGCGGGCCACTGAAGAGATGGTCCGAATACGGCGAGGCCGGTTTTTCAGGCACGGTCCGCTATGCCAGGCAGTTCACGGTCCCGGAGACATTATCAAGAGGTAACGGAAGCGTTTACCTCGACCTCGGCGATGTCAAGTATTCGGCCCGCGCAGTGCTCAATGGCATTGATCTTGGCACTCTCGCCTGGAGACCCTTCCGCTGGAACGTGGACGAGGCGATTCGTACGGGCGCGAATACCCTGGAGGTCGAGGTCACCAATACCGCTGCCAACGAATTGGCAGGCGACCCGCAACGGCTGGCCGATTTGCGAGAAAGGGGATGGCTGCAGAATTCTTACATCCAGCGATATTTGCCTTTCGACGAGGAGATGGTTCCCTCCGGTCTTCTCGGCCCGGCGCGATTGGCAGTCTACGAGAAGATCAAGAGCCCGGCAGAATAGAGGCACGGGATTCATCGTTTTGTGCCGGGTCATTCACGCCCGCCGCAGCGCGTCGACCAGTTTCATCCGCGCCGCGCGAAACGCAGGCAACACGCCGCCGACTAAACCCATCAGCAGCGAGAGCAGCGAGGCGGTCGCGAGAATTTCCGGTGTGACGAGAAACTCAAAGGCCTTCTCGGAGAACGTCGCCCAGTTCGTCATACCCGTCTTCATCACTGGGTACTGCTTGGGCCGGCGTTTGCGAACCCTTGGCTCGTAGCGGTAGGGACGGTAGGGATTCACAACGAGCTTAGGATTTGGTCCTCAATAACTTCCCGATTTCATTCCGGCTGGGGCACGGCGCGGTAGTTCCACTTAGGGAGGTGGTCGTCAAAGAGAATCTTCATGTTCTCTTCGAAGTCCGCGGCGTACTTGCGGCCTGTGGCGTAGACCTTGTCCAAAAGGCCGACCGTCACTCGCAGGCCGGTGGTGGTTTTGGCACGTTCGATGAATTGTTGGGCGATGTCCACGGTGTGGAAGATCACGCCTTGGCAGGCTCGCGTAATATGGGGGAAAACGCGATGTTCGATGGGATTGTGCTTCGAGCAGTACGGCGGATAATGCGCCACGCGCAGTTCGAGGCCCAGGCGATTGGCCAGGCGTTGCAGGTCTTCCTTGAACAAGTATTGCGTGGCGCTGTTGCTCCCTCCGCCGTCGCACAGGATCAGCAGGCGACGGGTCTCGGGGTAGGCCGCGCGACCATGCTCATCCCACCAAAGCGCGATGCTGAGAGAGGCAATGGGGTCAGACTCTAAAAACGTCAATTTCCCGTTGCAGGGGACGGGGAGCAAGAAGGTGTCACCAAACTTCTTCATTCCGGGTCCGATACTCCCCGCTCCTCGCCGCTCCAGCCGACTTTCTAGACATCCGACTTTCGGCCGGTGCGAACCTGCGCGTGTGCCCTCCAACGTAAACCCACCGCCACCAACTGCTTACGCCTCGGAGTCTCGCCAGACCAGAAACCCGGAAAAGTCCCCTTGTCGAAAAACTCCCTCGTCCCGCCTCCCTGCCGACCTTC
>JAAYEH010000112.1 GCA_012728855.1 Rhodopirellula sp.
TGATCCTTGGTGTCGACCCGGGCAAGCGGCGACTACGGGTCGAAAAGGACGGCATGGTTCTTTTTGCCCAGGACTTTTCGATTGCCCCCGGAGGCAAGGAAACGATCCGGGCGCGGCTCGAAACGCCTGCCCCCGAGAAACAAGACGGCCCACCCCAACACGAAACCGCGACTGCCCCGCCGAGCAAGCAGACGATCGCGGCGAGGCGGGAAACGCCGATCGCGGAGAAGGCCAATGTGTCGCCGCAACGCGGGATCGTCGAAACAACTGAGAGCGGGTCGCGCAGCACGTTCGAGCATTCCTTGATGACTCCGGATCTGTTCGACACTTTCTCCTGTTGCTCAGGACAGTACAGTCGGTGGAACCAATGGCTGAACGCCGACGTCATCGAGGCTGAAGGCGTCAAGCTGTGGGGCGGGCACACTCTGACCGCGCTTTGGGCGCCGGTTACCGTGGGCACGGCCTACAGTGTGTCGCTGGAGTCGCGGCTGACAAAAGAAGAGTGGTTTTGTTCCGCCCACCTGCTGTTGGGCGGCCCCGGGTACGGGAACAGTCTTGAGTCGTCCTATTGCGTACTGATCGACGGCAAGATGGCCGTGTTGCAGCGTGAAGGGGTTGAGCAGTGCAGGGCTCCTCTCCAATCGCCGATCCCGGGCGGCGAGTGGTTCCGGGTGGACGCCGACGTCAACGCCGGGCACGTTCTCGTGCGGGTCAACGGCATGCCGGTGCTCGATTTCACCGATCGCGAGCCGCTGGCCGGCCCGCTGCACGCCTGGATCGGTTTTCTCGGCGGCTACCAGGAGACATGGTATCGGAACCTGCGGATTAGCGGGCAGGGGCTTTCGGAAGGAGCAACCAGAGAATTTCTCCCACCGGTTACCGCCGCGCCGCTTCCCAATGGTCCGGTGATCTACGAATTTCCGATCAATCGCCAGGCGCTCGCCAAGGACTGGTGGCTCTCGACGCCCGAGGCGGTGAACGTCCGGGATGGCTCATTGGACCTTCGCGGTTTCAACGCCCAGTCACAACTGATTCTCAACCGTCCCCTCCGCGGTAACTTGGCAGTGGAAGTCGAAATGGAATATCCGACCCACGAAGCGTTGAACTTCAACCTGGCTCTCTGGACGGCCGACGCTTTGCCGCGCGAATTGGCATCCCGGTCCGGGGGTTGGCTGGTCTGGCTACCCAACAACCACTCCGTGTCGACGCTTCAGTGGCATGGCGGTCCGGACCAGTTCGATTGGATCTGGACATCTAAGTCCACCATCCTGGCCAAAACCCCCTATCACGTTCCTCTCCTCAACCGGCGGTATGTCGTGCGTATGGAGGCCGTTGGCGACCAGGCCCGCGTGTTCCTCGACGGCCGCCTTCTCTTGGAAGGCAAGCGGCCCGCCGACGCCGCCGGCAAGGATCTCCCTTTCTACGCCGCCATTGGGCAGATCTACGCGCCGGTGTTGGTCCACGCCGTGCGCGTCTATCAACTTACACAAACGTCCTTCTCAACGTCGAATGGGAGGGGCGAGAGGGATCCGAAAGGGAGCCTGACAGGTGCGCTGAAGACGTCCAATCCCTCTATCGAAGAAAGGACTTCCCCGGCCGGGGCGAATGCGGTCCGCGACAGCGATCGCCAAGTTGCCGAGTGGGCAATCGGTATCGGCGGGATTGCCTCCGTGGTGTCCGGGGGGCGGTCGCTCGTGATCGGCAAGACTGCAGATCTGCCGCAGGAGCCTGTTTCGATTCGCGTGATCGATTTCCGAGGCAACCAACAGCTTCGCGATGAAGACCTTCGTCGCCTCCAGGGCCTCAAAGACTTGGGCCGCCTCGTACTCACGGACACGCGGATCGGCGACGAGGGTCTTGTCCACCTCAAGGCGATCGAGTCACTTTGTTCAGTCCATCTGCACGGCACTGCAGCGACCGACCGCGGCCTGGGATGTCTTGCGGGCTTGTCCAGGCTCGAAGGCCTCGGTCTGACGCACACGGCTGTGACGGGATCGTTTCTTGAACACTTCCAAGGTCATCCCGCCTTGATCGTGCTGGAACTGGATTCGTCGCAGGTTAACGACGGGGGCATGCAATGGCTGAAAGGCCTGCCCAACCTCGACCGGCTGCAAATCTCGCATACACGGGTAACCGACGCGGGATTGGCGCATCTCAAATCGCTTGGGAAGCTCCGCAGTCTTCACGCGTCCGACCTCCGTGTCACCGATGCCGGTCTCGTATCGCTCAAAAGGCTCGAACAACTCGAGAATCTGGAGCTTTGCGTCACGCAGGTGACCGATGCGGGCTTGAAGCACTTGGCCGGGCTTTGCAATCTCAAGAGGCTGCTCCTCAAGGACGCACCGATCGCTGACGACGGTTTGCGGCACCTTCAAACCCTTGTCGGGCTGGAATACCTGAGCCTGGTCCGCACGCAAGTTGGCGATCAGGGGCTTGCACATTTGGCGGCAATTCCGAGCCTTAACAGGCTGGAATTGCACGGCAGCAGAGCGACGTCGAAGGGAGTGGCCGCCTTGAGGACCGCTTTACCGAAATGCGACATCTCCGGCGTGGGAGATTGAGGCATGTTTGCATGCTGGACAGGAAATCGACGTTGGCACGGAACCTGCGCGACCCGTCCTTGGCACATTGCTCATCGCGCCGCGGAACTTGACGGGGATAGTGGCGAGGCGGAACCGATCAGGCATCGCTTTCCAGGATCGTGCATCGGGTTCGTAGCCGCGAAGCGGCGGAAGAGAATTGCCAGGGGTTTGAACCCCTGGTACGCGTACCATGGCAAGAACCGCACCTCTCCACCAATCTCCTTAGCCCCGGATGGGGCAATAGATGGATGGACGAACCGTTTTTCTCGCAACGACTTATGCATCGTCATCCAAGATGATGTGACGCTCCTCCGTTTAGGGTTCATAGAGCCTTGAACGCACACTGGGAGGACCAAGCATGACCGCGGCGACTTGCCCGAGTCGGGAGATGCTCCTGGGCTATGTGGTCGGGACGATTCCCGAGCCCTCTGCCGATCAGATCGCCGAGCACCTCAACCACTGCGCTCGTTGCGAGCAGACGGTCCGGGAACTGGAAACTCACGGCGACACGGTGATGGCCGCCTTGCGGCAACCGGCCCGGAACGACGCCCCAGCCGCCGGGCCGGACTTCCAACGCGTTCTGGAACAGATTCACCAGATGAAGCCCGGCCGGGAAGCCTCCGCAACGGCTCATGGCCGTCCGGCTGAGGCCAAGGAGCCTCACCAATTGCCAA
>JAAYEH010000113.1 GCA_012728855.1 Rhodopirellula sp.
AACGGCCGATCGTTCCTCAGGCAGTTGCGCCGGCTCACGGTGAGCCGGCGATCACTTCGTGGTTCAGAAGGCCATTTACTCTACTACTTTCACTCGCCAAAACGGTAATAGTTTCGGGTTGATGACACGATTTTACCATTCACAGCTAGCTGTGCAATCGTCCGCAGGCGTGTGTCGAAGTGGTCTCGTCAGTGATGTCTTCCCAGGAAGAAACATCGCGGTTGTTACCTCGGCCAACTGACGATGGTAATCGGCTTCCATCGATGAAAACAACACCGACTGCCCAACGGCTTGTTGATCCAGCATACGGGTGCAAAGTATGTCGCGTCGACAGTCCTAAGAAAGGCTCCATTCTCGGAACACGAAGTCGGCCTTTCTCCAACCCGCGGTGTCGCTTCCGTCCCAGATTGCTCAAAGCCGACCTTTTACGGCACGCTAGAACATGCGTCAAGAATGGGTCCTTTGATGGGAATCCAAAGAAACGGTTGACTTGATGAGACAGATCGAAGCAGAAGAAGATCCGCGTGCATGTCGCGCAAGTTGGACGAGATAGAGACGCGAACGGAACTTCAGGTGGCGGACATCAGTTGTTACCTTATCAAGAAAGACACGATCCTCTCCATCGTGGCTGCATACAACACGTGATCGTAACGAACCCAATTATTCTTGTCGAGCTCAGCCATGGCCGGCGGCAGTTCACTTGAAGGAGGGAACTCGAATCCGTCTTTCAAGATCGGGATGATGTTGCGATCAGTCTCGATGGCATGTTCAATTTCACGACGTAGCCAATCACCCTGCGTATTGCACCGGATCAAACTGCCGGGTGTAAGAATTACGATGAAATTTGGAACTGCCTCAATCTCGCGAAGCAAACGTTCGTCAAAATGACCTGACGACAAATCGTCCACGTCAAGAAAAGCTCGAACCCCTCTGTCGCGAAGCTCTTTGGAAATCAGTCGCGCCGTCTCTGCTCCGCCCTCGCGACGGTAGCTGATAAATGCAAGGCAGCGATCTGTCGAGTGAGGTTGAGGCATTAAGGTCCACGATTGACCACTCGCTTCATATTTCTTGCGTTCCCGTTCGCACCAACTCCAGAGTGGACCATATTGCAGAACAACGCGACGCTTGATTCGGTCAAGAACTTCTTTGGGCGGGGTTCTTTCGAGTGCCTTCAGTTCGTGGTACAACGCTGGCATGACATAACTCGCTGATCGTACGAAGTCTGGGTGCCGTTCCCAAACCTCCTTCAGCGGCTCAATCAAGTCCGCGGCTTCTCGCAAGGTCGGCGTCCGTCCGAGCCACCGCTGAATCTCGTCGAGGACGACGAAATAGCCTGCGTGCCACGGTATCCGGTTCCCCTTTGTATCTTCACCCTCGGTGACGTCGACACGATCAACTACCGCATGAAGGAATCCGAAGTCTGTCATTGTCTCTATCCAGATGCGGTTCTCGTTTGCCTCGCACGCATGGAACGGAAGGAATCTGAGCGCTTTCAGGTTGCCTCCTAGCGCGGGTAACTTCATAGAAGAATAGAATCGCGTCAGAAGTTCGTGGGGAACACGGCGTTCCTCCATAGATTGGAGATACTTCTTCTCCACTGCTGTGGACAGATACGGATGCGCAAACGTAAGTCCATAACATGTGAAAACTAACGCCTCTTCCGCAGCCAAGTAGAAGGGTGCCCAAATAGCGCGCGGCAGTGGCTGGTCCTCGTACCCCAGCAGATCGAGGAGTTCGTCTTCAGAGAGGCCACGTGGCGCAGCCCAAATCAGACTAAAGCTCTGACGGACGAGGTCGGGTCGGTCGCGCTCGTAGTCGGTCTCCCAACGCTCGAGGATCTGGGCGTAAAGCTCCGCAACATCTGTCGCAGCCAGGTAGTGGTCGATCCACTCGTCCAGGCGTTCGTGGAACCCGAAGACCCGCAGTTCGTCCAACAGCGCCCGCAGGTAGAGCGGGTTGGCCGCCTGCGCCGCGGCGGCGATCCGTTGAACTAGGGCCAGGTTCAGACGCTTGCTGAATTGGGCGAGGTAATCGACGATTAGTCTCTTGCGCTCCGCCGGTTCCAGCGGCGCGACCACGAGCAGCGGCCAGTCCCGCTTCCGCAGGTCGTCCAGGGGCCGGCCCGGCAGGGTGGAAAGCACGAGGCGGACGTTGCCGGGGATCGCCGACGGCAACCAAACCAGGTCGGGGGCGTCGCCGCGGTCTTCAAGCCGGTTCAGGGCATCGAGGATAAGGACTATCTTTGAGGGGCGCGTCCACTCACCCTGGCCCTCTCCCACGAGGGCAGAGGGAGATGGGCCACGCTGGTCGGACACGATGGAAAGCCAGATGGCGAACGCCGCGCGCAGGGCTTCAGGCTCGTCGGGAATCTCCCGCTCGATGGCGAAACGCCGCTTGAGTTCGCCCATGATCCGCCGGAGCATGGCGGCCCAATCGGCACTGTAGGGCGTGGCTCCGATGAAGTGCAGGAGAACCAACTCGTCCGGGTGCTCGGCCCGGTAGCGGCTTGCCCAATTGGCCAGCAGGGCCGACTTGCCCGAACCTGAGTCGCCCAGGACCACCAACGGCGGGCCGTCGCCGGCAACGTGCTGGTCTAGCCGGGCAAAGTATTCCGGCCGGCCGATGTAGACGCCCGTCCGCCTCTGGGCAAATGCCTCATGTTCGGCTGCGTCGCGTTCTAGTGGGCAGGGGGCTTCCTCAAGTGGGTACATCTCGTGGATAGCCACCGTGAGGTCTTGGAGCACCCGTTGGCCGAGCGCCGGCGGATCGGGGTAGTTCTCGCGAAAGGCCAGACCGCCCTCGCTAATCCGCCGCTTCAAGGCAGCGAGTTTCGCCTGACGGGCTGGGTCTGTTTCCACGAAATAGGCTCGTTCCTCCGGAGGAAGTCGATCGATATAGGCCGGATCGCGGAAGTAGAGAATGGCCCGGTTGGCTATGCTGGGGTCATTGAGGGCACCGTGGAGGATACATATCTCGGTGATACTCCTGCCGACACACTCTGCAAGCCAGGGTTCCTGCTCGATTAGCTCTGCCGGGATTTCCGTCGGGACCCA
>JAAYEH010000114.1 GCA_012728855.1 Rhodopirellula sp.
ACCGCGCGAAGTGCAAGGTGCGCCCCTTTAGCTACGTAAACACAAGACGCTATATTGACTAATGAGACATTTTATGTATCATTACATAAAGCAAAACAACCAAGGGGAACTCATGCTTGCCACGCTCGATACTGGCCGTCTTCAGGCAGCCATCGCTTCCGCCGGCGTCAGTCAGTCGGTGGTGGTCCAGCGGTCCGGAATCTCGCGAGCCCAATTGAGCCGTCTTGTGGCTGGGGACAACCCGAAGATCCGACGAGGTACGCTCGAACGGCTGGCGGCTGCGGTGGACGTGGCTCCCGAGAGCCTGTTGGTAGGCGGAATGATCACGCGCTACAAACGGTGGCTGGCTGAGCAAACCGGATATGTGGACTTCCGTGGATTCGGAATGCCCACGCTCGAGCGTCGACCGATTGCTGAGATCTTTGTCGACACGGCAGTCGCAGAGGAATCGGCGGAGTGCCGGGAAGAATGCTCGCCGCAGAGGCCAGCATCTCGGCGTCTGGTGCGCCGCGCCGATCGAGCCGTGTCCGCATCGAGGTGCGTTCTCGACCACGACCGCGTGATGGTCCTCGGCGGTCCGGGAGGCGGCAAGACAACCCTGTTGCGTTTCCTGGCTCATTCGGCTGCCGTGGCGGGAGAGCCGTCTGCGGAAATTCCCCTCTATGTTCGCCTGCCCGAGTTCGCTCGTGCGGAGGACTTGAATGATCGTGCCGATCTTGTCAAGTTCCTTGCCGCGCGTGCGGCGGAACAAGGGTGCCCGGATGTGGAAGCGGCGCTCCGAGAGGAGTTGGAGAGCGATCGGCACCGATGCCTGGTGCTGTTGGATGGCCTCGACGAAGTTGGCAACCAGGACCGACGGGATCGACTGGTTCGAAGCGTTCAGACGCTGGTGGAAAAGTATCCTCGAAACCGGTACGCCGTCACGTCGCGGCCCGCGGGCTTCGATTCGGCGCCCTGGCGAAACCAAGGGTTCTCCGTATTCCGCCTCCTCGACTATGATCGTGAACACCTCCGGTGCTTCGCCGAAAAATGGGCCACCGCGCTTTCGCAGGCGGAAAACAAGCCTTATCCGGAGGTATGCCAGCGGTTGAATCGCGCGATTTTTGCCAGTCCACGGGTCCGGGCTCTCGCATCGAACCCCCTGATCGTCACAATCCTTGTCTTACTCAATGAAGCACGCGGCGGCGTGCTCCCTCGCCGGCGAGTCGACTTGTACGAGAAGGTCGTCGACGTGTTCCTCGACACCTGGGAGAGCAACAAGCGGTCAGCGGACGCATTTGAAGAGACCTGCGGCATTGACTTGGACGCACGCGAGTTCCGCTGGTTGCTTTCCGACCTGTCCCTGGCGATGCAGAAAGCCGAGCGGACGATTGCCCCGAGATGGTGGATCGCCGCGAAGATCGAGGATTACTTGCAATTCAAGCTGGGTTTCGCCGTCGAGGAGGCAAAGGACGCCTGTGACCGGATCCTCCGATATCTTGCCGAGCGGACGGGGCTTATCGAGGAGCGAGGGCTGGGGCTATTCGCGTTTTCTCATCGAACGCTCCAAGAATACTTTGCGTCGCTGGGCGTCATCGACGAGGCCGAGGCTGCGCCGCAGCGCGGCGTGACAGGCTGTTTGCGAGGCTACTATTTCCATCCGCAGTGGCCGGAAGTGGTTCGCCTGGTAGCGGCCCAGTTGACACCCCCGCTGGCCGAGTCGCTTCTGGCCAGCATTTTGGATGACCCGGACCCGGTCGGCCGTTTCTTACGACGCGCGCATCTGTTGGCACTCGGGTGCCTGTCGGACGGAACGTCCATCGCTGACCGTCGACTCGTTACCGGAATTCTCGATTCGCTCAAGGACTTGGGTCATTCTCGATGGCTAGGAACTACCCTGCAAATCATCGACGCGCTGCGAGGCATTGAGGGAACACGGGTGCAGGATCTGGCCGATCGCACCGTGCAAGCGATCCTGGAAAATGCCAGAATGCATCTTGAACGGGACGATTACGATTGTCTTTACCAATGGGCTCATACCGAAGAGGTTTTACGACGCACCGAGGATGAACTGCCCGTGAGCTTCCAGGCAGAGGAGGCAGCGCGGGAAGTGACCGTCGAGGTGGGAGATTCGACTTGCCGGATGATCCGCGTGAATTCCGATCTCTTGTCGGAAAATCCCGATAAGTGGTATGCGAGCGCCTGTTCCCTGCTCGGAGACCCAAGCCAAACGATCGAACTCAAGCAGTTCTTGGCGCGGGAGATGGGGCGCAGAGTTCTCACGGACCGGCAATGCCGCATCCGCCTGCGGAAGATCCTGTGTTCCGAAATGTCTGGGCCGCTGCGCGCTGTTTGTGCGGAAGCCCTGGCGGCCGTAACGAAGGGCAAGAACGACACAAAGCGTCTTCTGCTGCGGACCCTGCTAAAGGACAAGGACGAAGAGGTCCGACGCGCCTGCGCAGTGGCGCTGAGAAATGCCGCCGAACATGACTCGGCAATCGCCGATCCACTGTTGGAGATACTTGCCGGTGACGCGCCCGTTGCCGTCCGCGCCGGCGCGGTGCGGGGGCTGAGGAAGGCAGCGGTGTCTCGGCCTGCCGTCCGCGAAACGCTCCAGAGGCATCTGACCAGTGCCGGTGAATCGGATGACGTAAGAATCGCGTGCGCGTGGACGCTTGCCGCGCGACTGGCCGACAATTCCGTTTTGCTTGCCGCATTGAAATCCTGGCTCCAGTCGCCGCCGTCGGCACGGCTTCAGCGGGTGGCCGCCGAACTGCTGGCAACGGCCATGGCCGACGAGAGGCTGGATTGGGACCACGAAGTGATGGAGAGGGCCGAGAATGTGCTGATGGGTCTGGAGGATCCGTGTCCCTGTGCGCTGGACAGCCTGCAATCCGTGGCCACCGCGCGGGAGGTTCGCCGTGGCCTTCGGCTCGAGAATGTCCTGCGCGACGCGCTGCGACCGCTGGGTGATTCGATCGAGTTGGCGTTTGTTTTCGGTTCCACGGCGCGAAACCGGCAAACGCAGGAGAGCGACATCGATCTGCTTATCATCGGCGGGGCAACGCTCAAGTCGCTCTCGGGGTCGCTTCGCCAGGCGGAAAATGTGTTGGGACGTCGCATCAGTCCGGCGATCTACACCCGCGATTCGTTCCGCGAACGTTGCCAGCGAGGCGATCCGTTTCTGTTGGACGTCTGCCGGCGTGAGAAGATTCCGGTCATTCAGTCCGGCGGCAAGAGTTCGCAAAAGGAGTTCGAGGATGAGCTTAGAGCAATGGTTGCAGAACGGATGGATTCACCGGCATGATCCCACCTTGCCGGAAATCCAAAAGCTGCTGCAAGTGGTCGATCGGGAGCGGTCCGATGCTACCGCCCGGGGGATCAGCGCGGACGGCAAGTTTGAGCACGCGTACACAGCCGCTCTCCAATTGTGTGTGCTGGCTCTCCATGCAACCGGGTATGATGTGCGCAAAGGCGATTCTCGCCACAAGAGAGCGATCGATTCCCTGCGGTACACCCTCGGGCCGCCTTGGGCGGAAACCGCGGACTACCTCGAGCGATGCTCGAGGCAGCGAGGGCAGGCCATGTACGAACGCATCGACGTCGTCAGCCGGCAGGACGCGGATGAACTTTTGGACAGCGTCGAGCAGTTGAGGGCGGATGTTGTCGATTGGCTGAAGGGGAACTACCCCGAACTGCTGCCTCCGGGTGTGTAGAAAATCGCCTACACCAAGACCCCGAGGCAAATCTCGAGGATAACGGATGCCGGTTCTCGATACCGAAGCGTTCCTGCATTGCGAGTCGAGGATTGATTCTCCTAGCCGCCGCTCGCGCGGTCTTGGCGTCGGCGTGGGTATCGTCCGCTCACCTGGACGCCGAGGAGTTGGGCTCGTTTGTTGCCGGGAACGAGACTCCTTGAGTACGATGCTACCGCCCACCCGTCTCGCGCCAACCGAGCATCGCGTCGAGCTTCTGGTTATCCTCCCGGTATTTCTCCCAGACGCGCGGATCCGGCTTGGGGATCTCAATCTCCGTACGAGACGCGGCCATAATCGCCTCGATCCGCGCAACCGCTTGCGGATGCTCCGATGCGACGTCCGTGGTTTCCGCCGCGTCGTTTGCGAGATCGTAAAGCTCGATCGGCTGATCCGGCGCGGGGTGGTGTCCCTTCCAGTGGTCGACTCGCACCGCCTTGGCGACCTGATTGCGAGCGATCTGCTCCCAATAAAGGGGCGGGCGTGACGGCGGTTCTTCGCCGAGAAGGGCCGGTACGATGGAAACGCCGTCGACGTTCGGAGGCAACGGCGCCTCGGCGAGTTCGGCGGCCGTCGGCAAAAAGTCCCAGAAGGCGGTAGGCCAGTCGCAGGTCCGGCCAGCGGGGACGCGGCCCGGCCAGCGGGCGAGCATCGGTACGCGGATGCCGCCCTCCCAAAGCTGCCCCTTGGCCCCACGCATTCCGGCGTGGCTTCCAAAGCGGTCGGCGATCTCCGCACCGACCCCGCCGTTGTCGCTGGCGAAAAGGACCAGCGTTTTCCGATCGATCCGGAGCTGCTTGAGCGTTTCCAGCACGCGGCCGACGTCGGAGTCGAGACCCTCGACCATGGCGGCATAGACCTTCTGCGCGTCGCTCCAGCCGCTGTCGGCGTAGGCCTCCACGCTGGGAACCTGGTCGATTCGCCAGATGCCGTGGGGAACAGTCCATGCACAGAAGAGAAAGAACGGCCTCTGACGGTTTTCGCGGATGAACTTCAAACTCTCTTCGGCGATCAGCTTCTGGCTATACACGCGGCGCCCCGGCTTCTGCTCGATGTCGATCCGTTCTCCGTTGCGGTAGAGGTGATCGGTCAGGTAGCGATGGGCGTGACGCTGGCAGTTGTAACCGAAGAAGAAATCGAAGCCCTTGTTGTTGGGCTCGCTTCCCGATCCCGGTCCGCCGAGCCCCCACTTGCCGCAAATGCCCGTCGCGTAGCCCGCCTGCTTGAGCAGCATGGCGACCGTAGCCTCGCCCTGTTTCAAGGGCGCTTGGCCTTCTGGATAGACTTCCCAGTTGCCGCGGACGGTTGCGTGTCCCATGTGCCGCCCGGTCATCAACGAGCATCGCGACGGCGCACAGACCGATGCGCCGCTGTAAGCGCTCGAGAATCGCATGCCTTCGGCCGCCAGCCGATCGATGTTCGGCGTCTTAAGCTGTCTCTGCCCGTAGCAGCCGAGATCGCCCATCCCCAGATCGTCGGCGAGGATGAGGACGATATTCGGCCGCCCCACGTCCGCGGCATCCGCCGCTCGCGCGGCAGGCGACCATGCGACGGAAACGGCAAAGCACATCGACAACACGATGCATGACAAGGTGTGAGTGTATTTCATCGCGGTTGTCCTTGACGACGAATGACCAGATGCACTCGACAGCATGGTTGCAGTCTACCTCAGCCGGCACGGCGAGAAAAGCCGATGGCCTCTTCACCAATCACGAAAACCGAATCCGGAAAAGTGAACTGGAGTGGCAGCTCCGACATTTCCACGGCTTCCTCTGGGCGAGCGGCGGCGCTTTCAACGACTTCTATATCCACGTCGTCGACCATTGCTGCTGGATGAAGAACGCCTGGCCGGTCAAGGCGCAGGGACTGGGCGGACGTCATTATCGCCAGGCTCCGAACGGCAGCCCGTGCGTCGACCAGAATTTCGATTCCTATGCCGTGGAATACACCTTCGACGACGGCGCCGTCCTCCTTCTGGATGGGCGTTGCATGGCGGGAGCGGCACAATTCTACTCCAGCTACGCCCACGGCACGAAGGGTTCGGCGATTATCTCCAAGCACGGCGATTGCGGGCCGCCTTCCAGCACGTATCGGGGCCAGAAGCCAGACCCTTCGCAGATGATCTGGCAGTCCACGGTCGATAACGGCCAGGCCAATCCGTTCCAGAACGAATGGAACGATCTGGTCGACGCCATCCGCAACGACAAGCCTTTCAACGAGGTGAGGTATGGCGTCGAGGCAAGTCTCGTTTGTTCTTTAGGTCGGAAGGCGGCCCATACGGCGCAGGAGATCACCTATGAGGAGATGTTGAACTCCGAAGAGGAGTACGCGCCCGGTGTGGACAAATTCACGATGGACTCGCCCGCCCCCGTGCAAGCCGACGCCAACGGCATGTATCCCATTCCCATGCCGGGGCTGAATAAGAAGTCGGAGTATTGAACTGCGATCATTGGCTGCATCGGCACGAAGTCGCCTCGACTCCAATCAATCCTCTTCGCGTGATTTCAGAGAGAGGGAGGTCTGGGGCGGATGTCACATCTTGCTCGATGTCGCCGACAGCGCCGGTGGCGGTGTCGTCAGCCAGGTCAGGTTGAAGGCGTAGTGCTGCTTGGACGAGATCAAGTGAATCACGCCATCGGCCGTCTGGCAGATGGATAGGTAGCCGCGAGGCTCGGCCGAGACGGCGCTCAGGGTGAACTGCTTGGTGTTGCCGCCGCCGTCGACGGTTCGCGGCGGCCCGTCGTCGGTGATCAGCCGCTTGATCTGCCAGGACTGGCCTTCGTCGGTCGACAAGGCGGCGAACAACCCCTTGCCGACTCGCTCGCTGCCGCCGGCGTCGCGAAATCGCACTTCGCCGCCGAACGAGCAGAAGAGGATCGGCCCCTGCCGCAGCCGCAGGATCGCCAGGCGTTGGCCGCTTCGTCATCCGCGCTGGAAAACCCGAGTTTCCCCCGCAACTCACGGTGCCGCGGATCGAACTGCTCGTATTGTGCATTGGTCACCTCCGTAGCCGAGATGCGCAGCGGCCGGGTCAGGGTCACCTCGTGAACCGGCCGCTCGTCCCACGGGCCGTCGGCGCATCCCATGGCGAACGTCCCGGGCGCGATGCCGATCATCTTCATGCCCAGCGAATTGCTCAAGCTATCGTCGCCGTCGCCAAGGTCGGCCGCCCCGGCGGCGGAGAGAAAAGCGGTTGCCGCCACCAAGATTGCGAAGAGTCTCATCTTTGCTTCCATCCTTTGTTCTCAAGCTCGCTGCGTTTCGCCTGTCGTGCCAGTATATCCCGCGGCGGACGGGCGCTACAAGCAAGTGGATCGAGCGGCGTCATCAGGGTATCATCGACTCTAGCGAGCACGGTTGCGGTTCGAACAAAGTCCATCCGGGAAATGTCGGGTAAAGACCAATGACGCGCCTTCTTGTTGTTTGCTTCCTTTCATGCGGTCACCTCGCCTCGGCCGGAACTCGTATTTTGCCTTCGCCTCAACACGGCGAGGAGCTTCCACACCGGATCCGGATCGGCGCGAATGAGGACGTCGACGTGGTCATCGGTCCGGCACAAGCAGCGGCGGACCGGAAGATGCAGTATGCGGCCGAAATGCTTCGCTCCGGGCTGAATCGCCACGGGCGCGTGGTCCCCCCAGCCGCACCTTCGCCCAGCGCGGTTCGCATTCACCTCTGGGATTACAGCCGCGATCCGAAACCTCTCGTGCCTCTGAACTCGCTGGATGAAGACACCCTGACCGGCGCCGCCCATTACCGGCAGGGTTACGTGCTGAACTCGCCGGACGCATCGACCGTGTGGATTGTCGGAGCGTCGCCGCAAGGGGCGATCTGGGGCGCGGCGTCTCTGCTGCAGTTGCAGGGGAGTGACGAGCAGGGCGTCTATGTCGAGGGCGCGTATCTTCGCGACTATCCGCACTTCGAGTTCCGCGCCGCGTCGGACTGGCTGCTGAACATCGAAATCAATGGCTGGGATCTGGACCGAGGCAAGGGGGTCGACGATTTTGCGCGGCTGGTGGAGGCTCGCATCGACCGGGCGCTGCGGTTCAAGATCAACATGGCGTTGATCGACGGCTTCGGGTTCGGGATCAGCCAGCGGCCGGCGTATTACCAAGACCTGATGCTGCGGCTGAACCGCTACGCCCGCGCTCGAGGTTTCTCCCTCTGCTTCGGCGGTTACGGTGCCAGTTACGGCATGGCTTATGAGCCGGTGGTGATGTACGAGAAGGGGACGGCATTCAAAGGTCAGGTTTTCCTGAACCGGCGCACGTATCCCGATGGTTCGATCTATCGCTGCATGGGTTTTCCCAAGGCACGGCACGGGCACGAACCGGCGGAACTCGGCAGTTGCCGTTCCAACGACGAGTTGAATCGTTTGAAGGCCGACGAGCTGCGCGCGTTCGTGGCGGCAGTCGAGCCGGGCGCGCTGTATATCCACCACGAGGACTTCGGCGGTTTTCAGGGAACGCAGAACGCGTGGCGGCAGCAGCGCTGTGAACAGTGCCGCCGCCGCTGGCCGAACGATGCGCTGCAGGTGCGCGATGGAGGCGCGGGCGGTCTCGCGCATGGATATTCGGCGCTGATCGAGGCGGTCAACAGCGTCAAGAAGCCGGAGGCCGGCTACGACGCGGCGCGCGACTGCCAGATCATTCTCGTTTCACCGGTCTACGTGCCCGACGGGCCCCGATCCGAGGACTGGGCCGCGGCGGTTGAACTGTGGCGCAACATTGCGTTGGAGATTCCGAAGGCGACCAACGTCCAGGCGTGCTTTCGCGAGGTCTATCCACTCCCGCACGGCGGCGAGCGGTTCACGGAGAAGTTCGCTGCGGCGATGCGCGAGGCCGGATCGCCCTTGCGGGTGTTCATGTTCTTCGCGGGCGGCGCCGACCGCTTTTACACGGACTATCCGCTTACGGGCACTGCGGCTCTCGATGCCCTCTTTCTCGGCTCGCGAGGCATCTACAACACCAGCGGCGATTTCTATCAAGAGCCGATGGAGCTGATCAACGCCGAGTTCTCCTGGAACGCGCAAGCCAAGGGCTTTCGAGTGCCGCGGGACCATGCCGAATCGCAGCAACTGGTGCGGAGCTACATGCTCGAAGAGAATCAGCCCGCGGACATCTTCGGGCCCGGCGAGCTTTATGATGTAGCCTGCGAACGGCTCTACGGCCGCCGCGCGGCGCGTCTGATGGCGAAATACTACCGGCTCTCGGCGATGCTGCCGGAAACCCCGGTTGCTTCGGCGTCGACCGGCCGGCCGATGACGTATCTCCCGCTCACCTGGGACCGTGCCTATGCGGCGCCGTCCCATTGGCGACGGCTGGTTCAGGATTCGATGACCTGGGGCGCCTCGATCGACGACGAAGTGTACGTCGCCGCCATGCAGCGGATGGGAATCGAGCGAGGAGAATTGCATCGCCGCATGTCGCGGAGGTGGGGTGTGATGTCGGGACTGAATCGCGACGCGCTGGGCCTGTTGGACAGCGCGATCCAGGCCGGTCCGCAACCGGAGTCGCTCGAGGATCTGCGATTCCTCAAGACCCTGCTGACGGTTTATCAACCGATGTTTGATGCGCTGGCAGCCTTTCACGGTGCCTGGCACGCCAGATTATCGGGCCGCGCGCCGGACCGCCAGGGCGTCGACGCCGCCTTGCGCCTGGCTTCTCAAGCGCGGCAACGGGCGGAACGCGAATTCCCTCGACCCATCGATCCGGTCGGTGGGGAGATCGGGGCGCTGCTGCGGTTGTCCGAACAACTGCAACGATCGATCGAGGCCAGGCAGAAGGAGTGGTAACGCTCGGAAAGCCTGACCGGTCCCCGCCCGGAACGTTCAGCGGCCCGCAATCGTGCGGTAGTAATCGATCGACCGGCGCAGCCCTTCTTCGAAGCCGACCTGCGACTCGTAACCGAGCAGTTGGCGGGCGAGGGTGATGTCGGCCATGCTTTCGCGGATGTCGCCGGGACGGGCGGGCGCGTGAATCGGTTCGACGTCGGTGCCCAACAGGCGGTTCAGGGCATCGAGCATTTCCAGCAGGGTGATCGATCGGCCGTTGGCCACGTTGAGCACCCGGCCGGCGACGTTTGTGGCGTCGGCGGCAAGCAGGTTGGCGTGGACGACGTTGGCCACGTAGGTGAAATCGCGCGACTGCTGCCCGTCGCCGTAGATCACCGGCTGGCGGCCGGTGAGAATCGCCGTGATGAACAGCGGGATGACGGCGGAGTAGGGGCTGTCGGGATCCTGGCGGGGCCCGAAGACGTTGAAATAGCGGACCGTCACCGTTTCGAAGCCGTAGGTGGCGGTGAACGCCCGGCAATAGTACTCGGCCGCAAGCTTGGCGACGCCGTAAGGCGAAATCGGCCCGGGCAGATCGGTTTCCCGCTTGGAGCTGTTGGGCTGGTCGCCGTACGCGCTGCTCGAGCCGGCGTACACCAGCCGTCGCACTCCGGCCCGCCGCGCCGCGTCGAGAAGCGTCAGCGTGCCGGTAACACAGGCGGCATTGGTGTCCAACGGCTTCTCCACGCTCCGCGGCACGGAGGCCAGCGCCGCTTCGTGGAAGATGCAGTCGACTCCCGCGACGGCGCCGCGAACCGCGTCGGCATCGACCAGATCGCCCTCGATGAACTCGACGCCGTTGCCGATGGCGTCGAGATTCGACCGAAAGCCGGTGCTCAAGTTGTCCAGCACCCGGACCCGATCGCCCCGCGCCGCCAGCGCTTCGGCAATATGGGAACCGATAAACCCAGCCCCGCCGGTAACCAGAAATGTGCGCACGGATGGTCTCTCCTTTGAGAGGACTGGAAGACTCGCGTTTTCACCGTCGGCGGACCACCCCCGTGACCCGCCGTGTCAGCGCTTTGTCAGAAGTTTCCGTATGGTTTTGCGCAGCATTGTAAGAAGTGGACAGCGGCCGTGCAACCGGAGGGCGACTCGGTCCATCCATCCGGCGCCTGTCCCGCACGGGCACGTGAGTGTCCCGAAGAATGCCGTTTGCCTCGATACTCCTTGAGGCTCATCGGGGGCATGCAGGCGTGGCTGGGTGGCCCTGCTTGCGTTACGCTTCCGTCGGCGTGTTCGGGTGCGATTCGTGTGCCACTGCTTGGGATTGAATCGGTTCTCCTATACGGAAGGATCGTCCTACAATCCCAAGCAGTGATTCTATGAAAGAGCATTCGAAAGCAAGTAGGGTTCTCCCGGGTTAGGCTTGAGTGTGAGCCACAGGGGCTCAGCGAGCATTTAACCTAGCCGAGTGCGGAGTCAAGCCGCACAGGTGCAACCAGGGAGAACCCAGGTATGTTGTACATCGGGATCGATCTTCACGGCAAGCAGATGACTGTTTCGGTTCGTAACGAAGCGGGGAGCGTGACCCTACGACGGCAGGTAAGCACGCGGCCTGCCAAGGTAGAGGAATTCTTGGAGCAGGTCCATGGGTTGGAGGACGGACGCTACGTGGTGATGCTGGAGGTGTGCGGGTTTGAGAATTGGCTGGTGGATCGGCTGAAGGCGGACGCTGGTTGCGAGGAAGTCGTGCTGATGCAGCCAGAACGAACCTCCAAGAAGAAGACGGATCGGCGGGACGCCAGCCGCCTGAGCGAGTTGCTTTGGGTGAACCGGCATCTGCTGCTGGTGGGGGAGAAGGTGCGAGGGATTCGGCGGGTTTACCAGGCTACGGAAGAGGAGCAGGAGGATCGTCAACTGACATCGGTACGCCAGCGGTTGGGAAGGCGGCGGACCCAGACGATCAATCAGATCCGTCACCTGCTGCGACGGCACAACTTGGAATGGGAGCGGCCCACCAAAGGATTTCAGACGAAGCGGGTGAGGCAATGGCTGAAGACTCTGGGTGTGGGCGAGATGGACCGGCTGGAACTGGACCAGTTGCTCGAACAATGGGAACTCTGGGATAGGCAGATCGAGGAGTTGGACAAGCGGATTGCTCAGCGCTTCGACCAGAACGCCAACGCAAAGCTTTTGGCAACGATCGTAGGAGTCGGCGGTTATATGGCCTTGGCCATCGTAAGCCGGATCGGCGACATCCGCCGGTTTCCCCACCCGCGGAGCCTGGCGAACTTTTTCGGCCTGACGCCCGGTTCCCGCAG
>JAAYEH010000115.1 GCA_012728855.1 Rhodopirellula sp.
GCTGAACCTTAAAGGTGGCGTCGGCAAGACGCACGCGGTCTGGCTGCGCGCGTCCGTGTCACACGAGCGTGGCAAACGGCTCTTGGCCATCGACACCGATCCGCAAGGCAACTTGGCCAACTCGTTCCTTCGATCGGCAGAGCTACTTGGCCGAGCTTCGTTCGCACTTCGATCCGAAGACCTTCGAGACGGGACCCAGACCTCGCGCAGTTCGAGCGATCCGTGACGGACGCCGTACTGCTGCCCGAACACGCCCCGTCGAGCCCCGCCGCCCGCATCGCCCGGGAATTCTTCGATGAAACCCTTGGGCGGAGTTCAGAACATAGCGACGGAACGTGCTCCAGCGGCAAAGCGTAAACCTCCGTTTTCCAGAACGCCGAAGCCGCACCGACCTTCGGGCTCAAGCTAAGGACCTTTGGGTCTCGTTATCTAAGGCGGGTCTGGAACTCCGCCGTTCGATACTCAGGTGGGCGCGGCCTGTGCGCGCTGGCCACATCCCGTTTCTTGCTTGGGTGAGTTTGACCTGAGTGCCCAACGGCTACACCCAAGCGCGCAACGGCAGTTGGCCAAACTGTGGTGAGATACCCCCCCGATCGCGTCCGGGCTGAGGCGGAAGTGCCGGAGGGCTGTCAGACCTGCGCGCCAATCCGAACAGAGAAGATCGTGTCCTTTCCGCAAGCGTGCGAGAGCCGAAAAACACACACTGTGGGTGGTGTCAGCGAGTTTGGTGCCCGGCGTGGCGGCGGACGTTCGGCAGCGGGGCCCTTTCCGAGCCGATGACGGTCGCTTGCCGTTGGCCTGCAGGCGGGCCCGGTTGGTGTGGTACGTTGTCTGTGGTCGCAGGAGGGATCGGCGCGCCGCCGACAATCGCAAGCCCGGCGATGACGGGGCGAGGAAGCAGCGAGCGATTCTGTCGAACTCGCCGGTGTCGAGGAGCATCATCGGGAGGTCGCGCCGCGGAAGCGGCCAGCGTGCTGAAGACGGCAGCCTGCGATCCGCGGCAGGCGAGCGTGGAAGTTGCTCGCTCATCGATCCTCGAAACGATCTGCGATGAGAGAACGGCAGGCGGGCAGGAACGGTGAAACGTTCCGCCGGGAGCGATTGGTCAGTGGACGGTTTCCAGGGGCGCGGTGTCGGTGACACCGTCGATCGTCTGCCGGTAGTTCCAGGGCATCCAGTTCTGCGGCTGGGCGGCGACCTGCGGAGCATGCCGCTGCAACTCCGTCAGGTAATCGAACGGATTGGCTCCGCAGAGTTGGCACGTGTAGATGAGGCTCATGTACATGTCGCCCACCTGGGCGCCGTGGTCCGTCAGGTAGAACATGGCGTTCTTGCGATGCAAGATGACCTTCTTCAACGCTCGTTCACAGACGTTGTTGTCCAGGGGAGCCCCGGCCTGGCGGAGGAAGAGCGTCAGTTCTGACCAGTGGTTCAGCATGTAGCTGATGGCCTGGCCCAGACCCGAGTTGGGTTCGACCAGCCGGTCGTCGATTTGCCGCGTCAGCCACTGGTGAAGTTCCTTCATCACGGGAGCACTCTTGGCTTGATGCCACTGCAGGCGCGCTTCCGGCGACAGATTCTGTTTTCGCGCTTTGGCATCGTTCTTGTAAATCACCGCCAAGGCTTTCAGCACGTAGCGGACCTCCTGGTCGAAGTACTGCACCACGTCGGCGAACTTGCGACGGGCATGAGCCAGGCAGTGGGCGAGGATCGTCTTCAACTCGCCGGGCAGGTTGCGGGACAAGGCGTCGCACATCTGAATCGGCGGTCCCCGTTCCGAAGCGCGCCGCACTAACACGTCCCGCAGATTCTCTCCCGCGTGTCTCCAGCCGGTGAAGAAGAGCGCGATGAGATGGCCCGCGCACGAGCACACGATCCCCGACGTAAAGATCCCGCGACGCTGGGGGTCTTTTCCTTCGTCTTCTTTTTTGCTCTCCGCCGCCGAGCTGTTTTTCGCCTCGGCCTTGTCGAACCGTTTGCCCATCCGCTCCAGGATTCGATTCGTGGTGTCGTCGTTGTACATCAAGTCGCCCTGGGCGCCCTGCCGAATCAATTCCTCGAAGGCCGGGCGGAGGCGGGGTGCGGCGTCGGCCACAAGCTTCCACTGGGTCGAGGCCGGCAGGGGAACTCCGAGGCTCTCCTGCAGGCCTTCCTGTCGGTTGAACGGCATCCCCGTTCCGTACTTCAACAGGCCAATCATGCTGGCCACGGTGATGTCGTATTTGTCGGCGCCTACGTCCTGCGGAACCTGAGCGGTGAACACTTTTCCACAGAGGTTGCAGCGCAGCCTTTGGAGTTCGTAGACCTTGGCCGGCACGGGGGCTTGGCCCACGATGCGGATCAGCGTGGCGGGGCGAGCCATCTGGTAAAGCGTGCCCTGTTGACATTCCGGGCAGTCGTCGCCAGGATGCAACGAAGCGTGAGGCACCTGGATTCTCTCGGCACCCCAATAAGCCTCGGCGCCATGGCGTCCGTGGCCCGGAGGCGGTGGCTTGGGAGCTGCCTCTGGAGCATCGCTTGAACTCCTTGCTTCCTCCCCGGCCTCGGCTCCCGCTGGCGGCGACGCTCCGTCCACCTCCTCGCCCAGCACCGACTTCGTCGTCTCGGTGCTCGCGCCAAACAGGAGCTTCCGCAGACGCGCGATCGAGATGTTCTTCTGGCTCAGCAGGTTTTGCAGGTAGGACAGCGACCCGAACGCCGCCCGCAGCAGTTGGCACTCTTCCTTGGAAAGGGCTTGGCCCGCCTCGGCATGTTCCAGAAGCTCGTCGAGTTGCTTCCGGTCCACCTCCATGATCTTCGGAGGCGGCGGTTTCCCTTTTCGGTTCATCGTTCCGGCCCATCCATGATCGAACACGCCGACCTCTTTCGACGTGGGACTCCCTCCGCGTTCCTCACGGCTGCGACAGTAACTGGCGAAAATGACGCTGCAGCGGATAGCCCAACACTTCCTTCAACGAACGATTCGGACGATGCGTCTGGTCGTCCTTGCCGCGCCCCGTCGTCCGTCCCAGCACGATCCAGTTGGCCGCCCGATAACACGTGCCCCGGAAGCGGTCCGAGTCCACGAACGTCTCCAGGAAATAGATCGGATGCCCATAGACTCGCTCCCAGTCGGCCGACAATTGTCGAGCCATTCGCCCCAGGATGTGCGAGGCCAAGTGCGGCACTTTCACCCACGGCAGAACCAGGAAGCGAAGGTTGGTGGCGAGCAAGTGAATGTTTCTCCGTCGCTCCTCGGCCGACCAGCCGAGGAACCGGTCGCGAGGTCCCAGGTGACGCGGCGCCGACGACCACGCCAGGCAGGCCATCAGCTGCTCTTCGGCAAAGATCAAGTACTTCAGATGCTCGCCCACCGGCTGCGTGTACCCCAGGTAGTGATGCTCCTCGATCAGACTGTTGAACAGCCCTTCCGCAGCCGTCCGCCGGACCTGTTCAAAACGCAGCGGCCCCAAGGTCGCAAGGCAAGTTTCCACGGGGCGCCGATCGACCTCGATGGCGGCGGGCTTGGACCGCTTGGCCAGAGGATTGGGAGGCGTCTTCTGCCGCGGCGGCAAGCTGATCTGCCCGCTTCGGTGCAAGGCCAGCATCAGGCCCCGACACACCATGTCCCGGAGACGTCCATTGGGCTGAACCCAATTCCAGGCCCGGCAAAGTTCCTCGGATAAGCGGCGGCGACTGAGCGTGGGATGCCTGGCGATCAGCTCCCGGATGAAGGCCACTTCGCCATCGGTCACCTCGCGACCGCGATACTTCAGGATCACGTTCATGGCCCGCAGACTAGCACGGGCCGCCTTGGAACGCAAGACCAACCACGCGTTTTTTTCAGAATTTCGGACTCACCGGCCGCCAATCCGGAGCGGCCTGGGTCCGGGAGGGATTCCCCGCCGAGAGAAGAACGTGCAGTTGATGCGCTGCCAGCTTCTGAGCGGCCACGCTGGCATCGGCGCCGGTCGGCCACCAACGAAAGCGGCCACTGGAAAGACGCTTGTGACACAGCCAAAAACCTTGGCCGTCATACACCAGCACCTTCAACGCCGTCGCCCGACGGTTGCGGAAGACGAACACACAGCCGCTGAACGGATCCTCCCGAAGGGTCTCCTTGCAGACACTCGCCAAGCCGTCGATGCCCCGACGAAAATCCGCGGGTTCGAGGGCCACCAGGATGCGCATCTGAGGCGTGAGCTGGATCATCGCAGGCCCTCCCAGAAGCTGCGGCTCAGCGCGACCAAGTCAGGAACCTCGACGCCCTTGAGGTGAAGACGCATCTTCGCCCCAGCCGCGTCTTCCCATTCCAGAAGGCACTCCCCCGCGCCCGCCTGCGAAGGAATTCCCAGTTCCAGAAACGCAGGCTCGCCAAGCAGCGGGGAGGAGGACGCCAAGCAGCCCGTCTCCCTCGCCACCCGTTCCTTGAGTGAGCGATAACCAACCCGTAGCGTCCTGGCCGTCCGAGAGACCCCGTATCTGCCGGCCAACGTCACCGCCTCGGCCCACAACGCCTCGGGGATGGGAGTGTGGCCCCTACGACGCCGACGCCACTGCTCGAACCGTCGTCGGCTGCTCTCCAGATCCCCAGGTACGTCCGCTGGCTTTCTCGTCTTCATCGGCTGTCCTCCGCAAGCTACTGCCTCGACAGCCAACGATACCCGCCCCCCAAAAAATCTTCATGCACGCTTGCAGAAAGGACAC
>JAAYEH010000116.1 GCA_012728855.1 Rhodopirellula sp.
GACGGGATGCTGCACCGCTTGCTCGATAAGGCCATTCTCAAAATCGAACACGAAATCGAGGACACGTTCGGCGCGGTCGCGGTCCGTGTA
Source organism: Rhodopirellula sp. (assembly GCA_012728855.1). Taxonomy (GTDB): domain Bacteria; phylum Planctomycetota; class Planctomycetia; order Pirellulales; family Thermoguttaceae; genus JABWBD01. Next base: position 91 of record JAAYEH010000116.1, read on the forward strand.
GAGATCCGTCAAGAACGCCTCCATGCCGCGGAGGAATGTCGCCTGGTTGAAGCCCGTAATGCCGAGGCCGAACTTGATGAAACGATCACAATTGGCCGCAATGACGCCTTCAATGTCGTCGAATCGGCCCGGCGCATACGGATCCGGCGGCGCATATTCGTTGAACCGCGCCCAATCCGCCAGTGGATGCATGCCGGGCTGGCCCATCGTCTGGTCGAGCACGTGCCAAACATAACCCCATTCAGTATCCCCCGGTTCCTGCGGCACAAACGCACTCGCGGCGGCGTAGCCGCAGCCAATCGTATCCGAACGGTCAAAGTCCCGATTGCAGTAGTTCACGGGCGTACGCGGCGGTCCTGTGCGCTCGATGGCGCGATAGACTATCTCTTTGCGCTCCAAGAAACTCCTCCGCACGGACCCTGGATTCAAGAGCCAAGTGCAAGGAGGTGTTCCCTTCGTTGTTCTTGGAAGACTTCGTTGGGTGTACGGTAGCCGAGGCATTTTCTTGGTCGGTTATTTAGGTCCTCCACAATTTGGTCCAGCCGCTCTTGCGAGAGGTCGCGGAAGGGGGTTCCCTTGGGCAGGTATCGTCGGATAAGCCCGTTGGTGTTCTCGTTGGTGCCGCGCTGGTACGACGCATACGGTGCGGCGAAGTAGACGGCGACTGGCAAGTCTTCTGCCATGATTTCGTGTTCAGCGAATTCGGTCCCGTTGTCGAAGGTGATGGTTTTCACCCAGGAGATAGGCCAATCCAGTAACATTTGCACGACGGCCTGGCGGACGCCGGTAGCGTGTTTGGTCTGGACTTTTCGGCTTTGGAGCATCCGGGACTTTCGATCCACCAACGTCACGATGAAACCATCTTGATTCGCGCCCACGACCAAGTCTCCTTCCCAGTCGCCGTGCCGGCTGCGTTCTTGTACCACCTTCGGGCGATGCTCAATCCCCACGCGGTTGGGGATGGAAGGACCGCGCCGGGTTTTCCCTTGGCCCCGCTTTCGCCTCTTGGGACGGGCTTGGGGAAGGTACTTGATGAGAAAACGAAGGGTTTCGTCGGCATAAATAGCTTGATAGAGTGCCTCGTGGCTGATGCGCATGCGAGAGTCGTCGGGATGGTCGATGGGGAGCCGTCCGGCCACCGTCTCGGGTGTCCAACCGTCGACAATCTTATCGATGACATAAGAGCGTAACGGTCCGTGGTCCATACGCTTTTGGGGTACGCAGTCCTTTCGAACCTCGTGATAGCGACTCTGTGCTCGCGAGGCCTGGTAACGTTCGGGATTGCCGCCGTTGCGCTTCAGTTCACGACCGATAGAGGAAGGGGCTCGGCCGAGTCGGTCGGCGATGGATTGCTGACTGAGGCCTTGCTCCAAAAATGCTTGGATCTGACCGCGTTCCATTGGTGTAAGATGCGTATAAGAAGGCATTGAGGTTCCTTTCGGTTGCTGCTGTTTTCACAACCACAGCTTACCGTACGAGCCTTGATGCCTTCCTTCCTTTTTTGAGCTCTGAACTCTCCAACAGCAAAAGGGTGGGAGAACGCCCTTTGCCGTCGGAGCCGTCCGTCGCCCCCTTCAAGTGTGAAGGGCGACGGACGGCTCCGACGGCAAAGGGCTCAGCCAC
>JAAYEH010000117.1 GCA_012728855.1 Rhodopirellula sp.
GAGATGAACGCAGGAAGGGGTCGGGAGTCTTTTTTTCCTGTCGGCCGCGCGACGGTTCCGCGTATGGATAGACGCTTTTCGGCCGACAGGAAAAAAAGACTCCCGACCCCCTCGGCCCCGCCACTGCAGGTAAACTCGACAGTTATTCATTCGCCGATCCTTACGGCGAGGTCATCTTCAGCCCGACAATGCCGACCACGATCAGCAGGAGGAACAGCAGCCGCGGTGCGTGCGAGGGTTCTCCGAAGAGGAGGATGCCGAATAACGCCGTCCCCGCCGCGCCGATTCCGGTCCAGATCGCGTAGGCGGTGCCGATTGGTAGCGTTCGGACCGCGAGGGAGAGAAAAGCATAGCTGGCGATCATCAGGATCGCGGTGATGACGCTCGGCACGGGCCGCGTCCAGCCGTGCGAGTATTTCAGACCGACGGCCCAGCCGATCTCGAGCATCGCGGCGATCAACAGGTACACCCACGCCATCGTATCGCTATTCTTCCAAGGTCACGGCAACCAGAACCGGGGCCGAGACGGTGCCGAGATCGCGGAAGACGATTCGTTCGACCTCCACGGGCCGCAAGTCAACGCCCAGCACGTTGAGATGCCACGGATCGCCGCGCAGCCCGAGCAGGACGTCGCTCGCCTTGGGCGGCGCCACCCATTCGTCGATCGTACGGCCCAGCGCTAGCGGGATGGTCTGCTGTTGTCCGTCGGCATAGTGGATCACGTACTCGCCGACGGCATTCCACTCGCCCGCGCCGCCGTCCCCTCCCGACCAGCCGCAAACGTTGCCCAGGAAGTAGACCCGCTTGGCCCGCCCGCCGACGGGGATCTCCACTTCGCTGGGCCAGTCGCGGTTCATCGGGGCTTTGTCGGAGTGGAGGACGACGAGGCCGCGGCCTTCATTCTTGGCGGGGTCGATGACGACGAACGGCACACCACCGACGACCTGCTCGCCCACCTTCAGGCCGGTGAAGAGGAACTTGCCGGGATTCGGCACGCCGAAGGGGGCCGTGAAGGGGTCGGTGTTGGTCAGTTTGCCGAGATCGAGTGTCCGGCATTGCCTTTTCGTGAGCGGCGGAGCGACGGGAAGCGCGGTCAAGCCGTCGATCGGCTTGAAGACCGGCGGAGCGTCCTTTTCGTAGATCTCGACAACCGCCGGGAAATCCCAGCGCTTCTTCTGATCGCCGCGCGCCACGATCTCCACCCCGGCGAGCGGACCCGCCAGCGGGCGCGACGGCGGTAAGTGAAGGACGATCCGTTTGGCCTGCTGCCGCCGCGGCGGATCGAATTGCACCTCCACGCCCGTCGCGGTCCCGCGGACGCGCAGGTTCATCTCGCCAAAATGGGTCGGCGCTCGTTCGACCTGGATCGTCTCGCCCTCGCCAAGCCACCAGTCGGGCACGGCGGCCAGCAGATGCAGTTCGTCGCCGCGCTCGTGAATCAGCATGTGGCGGAGCATCACGGCGAAATTCGATGCCCCGGTGACGTGCGGGATCGTATCGCTCCAGGCGAAACGGCGCCGGTAGAAAACGCCTTCGGGAAAGGCGTGGGCGGCGGTCGAGTGCATCAGATACCAATAGTAGTCCTCCACGACCTGCTCGTGATCGCCGCGAGCCAGCCCGGCCATGGTCGTATAGGCCGACATGTAGGGATGGATGGCGTCGGGCATTCCCAGCCAACGAATCGTGTCCTCGACAAAGCCGCCCCCGTGGACTCGGCGGGCGTGGTCGATGGTTGCCGCAACGCGAGGGTCGTCCAGAGGAAACAACTCGGTGGGCCAGAGGGTTTCCGTGTTGCCCCAGTGCGTGCCGACCTTTTCCCAGCTCGGCGGGAAGTAGTCCAGCCCGGTCCGTCGGCAGGCCGCGTCGATGGCGGCTCGATAGGCATCGGCTTCCTTCCGCAGGGCGGCGGCTTCCTCGTCTTTCCCGAGGATGGTCGCGGCATCGGCGGTCAAGAGCAGCCCGCGGAGATTCCAGAGATCGTAGCCGACGATGTGATGCTTTCCGTCCCAGAGATACTCGCCGTCGGCCACGGCGTTGGGCAGCACTCCGGCGAAGGGCGAATCGGCGGGGGCCTCGCGGCGGGCCGCCATCAACCAGTCGATCGCGCGGCGCATCTGCGGGTAGACGGAAGAAAGCCAGTCCCGGTCTCCGGTGATCTTGTAGAACTGCCAGAGCGTCCAGAGGGCCTGGCCGTTGGCGTCGAACTGCATCTTCTGGGTTTCGAAACGGCCGTCGGGTCGCTGGCTGGCGAGATACGGCTCGATGGCTTTGCGGGCGGCGTCCCAGAGGCCGGCCTCCTCGAGTTCCATGATCTGGTAGCCGCCGTCGCGGATGTAGAAGTGGTCGTAAAAGCCCTCGCCGCCTTGCAGCTCGCCGTGGTCGTTGGCGATCAACTGGCAGATGTGCGCCGCCAGCAGGGCCTCGTTCGATTTCCGGCAAGGGACTTCGATCTTCGCCGCCGCGCCGATCTGTTGCTTCCAAAACGCGACGGTGCGATCGAGCCAAAGCCGCGGATCCTCCTTGGCGAAGACGGCCGCGTCGGCGACTGGTTCGAACGGGATTCGCACCACCGTCTCGGCCGATCCGCCCGGGCCGAGCGACCAGGACGTTTCGCTGCTGGTTGCCGCGGAAGGATTGAACTGCTCGATGCGGAGCTTTGCTTCTGACGCGGTCTCGCCGGTGTTGGTCGCCTTCACCATGACCCAGTTGAGGAAGTTCTCACCTTCGGTGGGCCAATCGAATGCTTTCTGCCAATCACCGGCGGTTGGCAGGGGCGTTGCCCAGAAGGTGAATTCGTAGCGGACGGTGCCGTCAATCGCCCGCAGCAGGATCACCGGCAGCCAGCCTTCCAATGCCGTCTTGGTTTGCTGGCGACTGAGCGGTTTGAGGTTCGGGCCGATGCGAAAGCGGACCTGGGTGTCGGCGGACAAGAGGAGACGATTGTCGGGCGTCAGCCGCGTGCCGTGCTCGTAATCTTTCAGGCCGATGACGTTCCATGAATTGCGGAAGTAATCGAACGGCTCTTCGGCCGCGGCGGAGAATGCCAGGAGCGTTAGCATCAAGGGGGACGCGATCGCCACGAGGAGGTTGCGGAGAGGATGCATCGCTGGTCGCTCCTGTCTCGAGGGAGTTAAAAAATGGCGGTTAACAGATATGGTGATGGTATCATGGACGGGATGACAAGCAAACAAGTGCCTGGGTTATTTATCGTGGGGACGGATACCGACGTCGGGAAGACGTACGTCGGGGCGTTGATTGCGCGGGCACTGCGGGCGGCGGGCCACCGGGTAGGGGTGTATAAGCCCGCGGCCAGCGGTTGTCGCCTTGAGCAGGGCGCGCTCGTCTCGGACGACGCGGTTGCTCTCTGGGAAGCGGCTGGCCAGCCGGGTACCCTCCAGCAGGTCTGCCCGCAACGGTTCGTAGCGCCGCTGGCCCCGCATCTGGCCGCCAAAGCGGAGGGAAAGCGGCTGGATTCCGAGTTGCTGCGCTGCGGGCTGGACGTATGGCGGGAGACTTGCGACGTGGTGCTGGTGGAGGGCGCCGGCGGTTTGATGTCGCCGCTGGGCGAGGAAGAGTACGTCGCCGACCTGGCTGACGACTTCGGATTCCCCCTTGTGGTCGTCGCTCGCAACGCCCTGGGCACGATCAATCACACGCTTCAGACCCTGATCACCGCGGCCACCTTTCGCGACGGGCTGGAGGTGGCGGGCGTGGTGCTCAATCGCTTGGCGCCGCCGTCGGGCGACGCCAGCCTGTCGACCAACCGGCAGGAATTGGAGGCGCGGTGCGTGGCCCCGATCCTGGCCGAAGTGGGCTGGCAGGAAGGATTCGACGCGGAGGTGGATTGGTTCACGCTGATGAAGTAGTCCCAGCCTTCGTGTCGACAAAGGGGACAGGTCGAAGTTCTGTGAAGCACCCTTCGGGCCCTGTGGGGAAAATGGACCCGTCTCCTTTCTGAACCTGACGTGTGCTGCTGGTCGATGCGCGCGATAAGCGTCGCGATTGCGAGAGCGGGGCGCGGTGCGTGCGACAATTGGCAGCGGCGGTTGTGGTGCCCAAGTTGGCGATTTCTCAAATTCGAGGGTCGATGGGCACCACGCGCTTCTGGGTGGCAAGGAAGAAGCTTGGAGCATGGAGCACGGAGTTCCGAGTTCGGAGCAAGGACCGCGCTGGGCGTGTCCGGCGGAAAGGGACCGCGATCCCTTCCGCCGACCGGCCGGAGAATGCGAATCATCAACCGAATTGCCAATGAGCTGCCTGAGCCGGGCCGCGAATGCGGCTGGATCCGGGTTGCGGGAATGGACGTGATCGTGTGTCTACTACTGTTGTCTGAGCATGGTCGATGCGGCGCGCTATGTCAAGGAGTTTCTTGGCATGGTTCAAAAACGGGGACTGGCTCCGAGCGAAGCGGCCTTCGGCGCGCGCAACCAAGGTGTCGGCGAGGCGCCAGTCCCCTTTGCAACTCCGTTTACATTTTGAGTGAATTCGATATCGCGTTCCCCGACTTCTCGACTTCTGTACGGAGTGTCTGAGGTGGTGCCAAGTCGGTGGCCGTCGAGTTGGCAGCGCAACGGGACGACCTGAGCGGGTGCGCCATCGGCGAGCATTATGGGCTTTGTGCAAACGCAGTCGTAGCGAATCGACGGCGATTGGCGACGCGGCCCGAGGTGTTGCAAGTCATTGAGACCCTCGGACGAAGGCTACGGAAGCGAAAACTAAAGTA
>JAAYEH010000118.1 GCA_012728855.1 Rhodopirellula sp.
AGTGCCATGGTCTTGGTGAAATTTCAGCAACTTATCCAGCACGTACTGACGATCCAGTTGACTGGAATGGTGATACAGTTTCCGGCCGCTGACCACGTTGATTCCGGGCTGGCTCAAGAGCAAGATGTAGGGCGTTTCCGCGAGCCAAGAGCCACGGGAAGTTCGTCGACCGCATCCGCAACCTCACCCCGCGCAAATCGGGCGAATCGCTGGAGGCCCTCCTTCAGCGGCTCAATCGCTCGACGCAGGGTTGGTTCAACTACTTCCGTCACTGCCACTGGAGCATCTTCCGGGATTACGGCGGCATGATTCGCCGTCGCCTGCGTCGAATGCTCCTGAAACGGCACCGGCGGAACCGCAGACGCCTGTCTCGGACCCGGCGTTGGCCCAACGCCTACTTCACGGAGCATGGGTTCATTAGCCTGAGTGCAACCCATATTCGTTTCGTCCAATCCACAGGAACCTACTGACCGGAGAGCCGTATGCGGGAAAACCGCCTGTACGGTTCGGAGGGAGGGGCGGACCGAACTCTATCGGCCGTCCCTACCCCTGTCCGTCGGAAATGTTTTCGCCCATGGCCCAAGAATATCCCCTTCACAGATCGCGCCGCATCGACCAGGCTGGTGCTGGAAAAATGAACAAACGATCATGTTCATCCACGGGCCCGTCCGCCTTCATGGCTGCGCGTCCGGCGTTCTTTGGCAACTTGACGAACCATTCAATCCTCCCGGCGGCGGCCGCCGGGAGCACCGCATCCGGTCCGCTCTTATCACCCGGTAAGAAACGCCGGCGGATTGCATCCGGGCGAATAGTAGGCCGCCTTGCCCGCCAAAAGCGCGTGGTGCCCAAATGCCCTCGGATTTGAGAAATCGCCAACTTGGGCACCACACCCGGCGCCGGCAACCACCTTGGCCGGCACAAGCGGAATCGGAGCGCGAAGAGGCTATCCAGCGGATCCGGCCGGCCCAACGACTTGAGGCACTGGCCGCCACTTCGCGGAGCCAAGGACGGCAAACGCGACGTCTTGCGCGTTTCCGCCAAGATGCCGGACGGGGGCGGGGCTCAATCGCTTGCGGAGTTGTAGACGTTTCTGGTAGGGTTTGCGCGTGCCAAGCCGTCCGCGGTCGCAACCGGAGGGGCTGTCCACCACGCGCCCCATTTCATTGAAAAAGGAAACTGCCCATGCTGGAAAAGAACAAGAGACTTGTGTACCGCTACTACGAACTGGTTGCGGGGGATCTGGCGGGAATCGAGGAAATCGTGTCGGCCGATTTCGTCGATCACCATTTCCCGGCGGATACGCCCGCGGGCCCCGCGGGCGTCCGCCGGTTCTTCACCCAGTTCATCCCCCGGTTCTTCAGCAATCTCAAGATTGAGATCGACTATCTTTTGGCAGAAGGCGACCGGGTCGACTGTCACTTCGTCGCGCTGTTTCAACATACCGGCGAGTTTGCCGGCGTCCAACCCAAGGGGAACCAACTGCGGATTCCGGCCGTCAGCACGTTTCGGATCGCCGACGGCAAATTGGCCGAAGCGTGGGAGATCTATGACAGCGGCGATATGCTCCGCCAGATCCAGGCGTAGTCCCCTATTTCAGGAAATCGGGGAGATAGTCATCGTCGGGGGCATTCTCGCCCGCGGGCTCTGGGCGGCGCTGCTCCGCATTTCGTAGGGCGATGTAGGAACCGTGGGCCAGCCGGTCCTCCTTGCCTTCTCCGGCCTCGACGACAATGGCCGAGTGGGCCAGCAACCGCTTTTCGACAACGTTCATCCCATAGCAGCGGGTCTGACAGAGCCCGCATCCGACGCAATGCTGACGGAGAACCACCGGCGCCAAGAACCCGCTCTCGGCAAGGGGCCGGCCTTCGCTGTCCAGTTGCGTTCCCACGCGGAGAAACTCGATCGCGTCATAGCCTGCCGCGGCGCATTCGTCGATACACAACCGGCACTCGCTCGTGCCGGCATAGGGAAGGCATGTCTTCAGGTCAACCACGGCAAGTCCCATCCGGGCCGCCCGTTTCTCCTCCAGCGGCAGCGCTCGGATCGCTCCCGTCGGACAGACCTGCCCGCAGTTGTTGCAACTCGGCTCGCACCCCGACCAGTCGGCCGCCACGCGAGGCGTCCAGAGTCCCTCGAACCCTTGCGAAAGGGGCGATGGCTGCAACACGTCGTTCGGGCAAGCCTGCAGGCACTGCCCGCAGCGAACGCATCGCTGCAAGAACTCCGCTTCCGGCATACTGCCCGGCGGACGAACCAGCGGGGTCGTGCCAGAACTCCCACCGTGTGCCCGACCGTTTCGTACCGCGGCGGCCACGGCCACCGCTCCCGCCACGGCCGCTGCCACGCCCACGCCGGCCGCCAAGAAGCTCCGCCGCGGAAGGCCGGCTTCGACGGCTTGCCGTGCGGCGGTCGTGGGCGTCTTGTCTCGGCGCAGGCTGCGGGGGCCAAACGTGATCGCTTCGACCGGGCAGAGTCCTCCACAGGTCTGGCAGAAGGCGCAGTCGGCGGGCCTGGTCGAGAAATCGTCGCCAATCGCGCCGAAGGAACACGCCTCCGCACACTTGCCGCAACCGACGCAGTCTGTCGAGAGCTTGCGCTCGTTGATCCGCAGCAGACTGGCGATCGAAAACACCGCACCGGTCGGGCAAAGGCAGCGGCACCAGAACCGCGGTCCGAGCAGGCTGAGGGCGAACACTCCAACGAGTAGCGCGATCGAAAACCACTGGTCGGCCGCCAAGGCCGGCACCTGGTGCCAACCTCGCACCGCCGCGGTTTGCAGCGGTGTGGCAACAAACGCCAATCCTCGCGTCAGCAGCGGGATGGCGGCGACAAAGCCGGTCAACACCACGCCGCCGGCGGCCGAGATCAGCACGGCCGCCAATACGAAGTACCGCAGACGCGTCCATCCACGTCCCGGTATCCCGCCTCGCAGGCGGAAATGTTTTCCGACGCTCGCGTCCATCGCGTCGATCGATGTGCCCAGCGGGCAAAGGTAGCCGCAAAAACCGCGCGGGAAGAAGAGCGAGACCAGCAGGATCGCTCCCACAAACCAGAGCGGCCGGATCCAATTCCACGAGGCCAGCGCCGCCGACATGCTCACCAGTGGGTCGAGCACCAGAAACAGTTCGGCAGGCAGGATTTCTTTCGAGACAAGGTTGTCGGCGTAATGGGAAGGCCACGCCCCGGGTTCCGCCTCCTGCAATCGCCAAGGTCCGACGCTGACGGCGAGCCGATCCTTCTGCTCCGGGCCCAATGCGTCGGCGGGATCCAGGGTAAGCTCGCCTCGCTCGGCCGCCGCGATACGAAAACGGCCCAGCCCCGAATCCTCGGTTGAGCTACTGTCGGCCGCGAAGATCAGATGCCCCACGGCCGGGCCGGACAGACTTCCGTCCGAGGCAACCAGCACTCGGCCGGTTGCCCGGTCGACCGATACCGGAATCCATCCGGGCCAACTCTGCGCTTGGCGCGACGTGTACGGCCACGTCACGTAGAGGAACAACCAAAGGTAGATGCAGAGACTGACGACCTGCACGGTTCTCCGCAACGGCGAAGCCGACCAACTTGGGCCGAGTGCTCGAAGCAGGCCGCCTCGGCGCCCGTTGCCACGTTTTCGCGACTGGAACCAGTTGAATCCCACGTTTGCCACCTATCTCTTTCCGCCACTCGCCAGCGCCTTGGCCGTGGCGTTGATGATCGCCTCGGAAGTGACCGTCGCGCCGCTGGTGGCGTCGATTCCTTTCACGCTCTGTTTGGCGACGATCTTCCGCGGTACGTCGGTCAACGCCGAATAGAACTGCTTCTCCTCGTGCTGCGTCACGCGGACGGAAACGATGCGACCGGACTGAACCACCGTCTCGACGTGTACCATCCCTTTGTAGCCCAGGCTACTGGAACGGTAGGTGCCGTCGGGGACGCGGCCGAGGTCGAGCGTTTCGAACAGCCGGATGGCCTCGATGTTCGCCGTGGCGCGTTGCCGATTGGCGTTGAGGCGTTTCCAAGTGCGGATGTTCAGCGGCAGCGAGAGAATCTTCTCGTAGTACTCGAGGGCTTTCTCGTGTTGCCCGGCGACCCTGCAGGCGTCGCCGGCGTAGATGCAGGCGATATCGGCGTAGGGCCCTTCGATATTCGCGTCGGCTAGGCGCAACGCCTGATCGATTTCCCCCATGTCAGCCCATGCCTTGATCATCGCGAAATGCGGCGGAGTTTTCGCAAGCTGCTCCAGGGCCATCTCCTTGCAGCCCAACTTGGCGTAGCACTCCGCCAGGTAAACCGCGCTGAGCGACGCCTGCTCGGTCTTGTCCACGCCCGCCTGCCGCCACCAGAAAGCGGCCCGTGCGTAGTCTTGCAGCAGCCCGTGGTACATTCGCCCCAGCTCTTCCATCACCCGCTGCCGGACCTCCGGACGCTCCTGGTTCACGCTCAGCAGGTGGTGCATCAACCGCACTCCCCCGCGCCACTTGCCCGGATTCGGGTTGATGACATCCCAGACGTACTGGCCGACGTACCGCTGATTGTCCCACACTCCGCGAGGCGGAACCGACCAGTCCAGGCCGAGCGAACGGGGATAATCCAGCGTAACCGAGTCCCACCAGTCCGGCCGCGAGCGGCCCCGATCGTCGATCAGCTTCTCGACTTCCGCCTGCGTCCGCCTGGCGCCGACGGCCGTTTCCGCCTTCCCCGGGTTCTCTCCCGTCGCCACGACTTCCCGCTTGCCGTCGACGGTGATCGCGCGGACCTGATCCAAGGGAAATTCTCGGGCGTACTCGCGACCGCCCACCGACATCCGTATCGTTACCGAACGTTCGCTGCGGGCCGTCACGGCGCCTTCGACCGTCTGGCCGTTGCTCAGCTCGACGGTATCGCCCGTCGCCGCCGTCGCCGTGAGGGCAATCAGTGTTCCGCAGAGACAAAGCCGGGCAAGGTCGAGAGTCCAGAGTCGAGAGTCGAGGGCCAAACCACTTATTCGTTCGCCGATGCCAAAGTTTCGCATCGAAGTAGCTCCTGTTGTATAGGCGAGAAGATCGGCCGAGTCACGCGCAACGAGGAAAACCGGCGGTAGCCAGCTCGCGGCCGTCCTTGAAGATGAAGAGAGCGTCGGTATTCGCCGTCTTTTGGAGCAGTTTCAGACCTTCCTCGAGCCCCATCACCGATAGGGCGGTTGAGAGGCCGTCCGCCCGCACCGCCGTCGGCGCCACGACCGATACGCTGGAAAACCACGAGGGCGACTTTCCCGTACGCGGATCGAGCAGATGGTTCTGGCAGTGGTCGCTACTGAAGCTCGTCGCATAGTCGCCGGAGGTGGACAAACACCGGCCGCTAAGTCCCGCGACGGCCGCATAGGCTTGCCTTTCCCGCGGGTGCTGAATGCCGACCTTCCACTGCGACTCGTCGCTGCGGCAGCCGAGTGCGGCGATTTCACCGGCGTCGATCATTGCATCTCGGACCCCGTGCGCCCGCAAGACGGCCGCGGCCCGGTCGGCCGCAAATCCCTGGGCGATCCCGTTCAACGTCAGTTGGGTGCCGCCGGATTGCAGGCGAACGATCTCCGGCGATACCTCGACCCGCCGCCAATCGACCTTGCGCAGCGCGATCTCGACGTCACGGTCGGCAGCGGTCGAAGCCGCCAGTTGAGCATCCCGATAGACGTGCCAGAGCGGCTGCACGGTCATGTCGAACGCCCCGCCGCTTTGTTGCGCCAGCGTCTGCGACTGTTGCAGCACTTCGACCAGCCAGGGGTGCGGTGCATGGAGAACCCCGTTTCGGTTCAACCGGCTGAGTTGACTCTCGGGGCAATACAGGCTCATGATCCGTTCAACGCGTCTCAACTCGCCCAGAGCCGCTTCGACGGCCCGGCCGGCCAATGCCGGATCGCCGTGTACCGCCGTAATCGAAATGGGCGCACCGAAGATCGATGAAGTGGACGTGTGTTCGTGCGGTTCGGCTGCTCGCGCCGCACGGTCATCGACGTGCTCGGACAACCACGCTCTCTTCGCTGCCGCGCCCAAACCGAGCAGACCCCCGGCACCCAGGGTAACCCGCCAAAACCGCCTTCTCGAAATAGAAATCATCTTGGAACGTCCTTCGAGAGACTGCCGCAAAATCAGCCTTTTCCGTGTAGGCGGGGCGCTCTGTGGCCCGCTTTCTCAGTGCCGTGGGGCCACGGAGTGTCCCGATGACACTTCGCCCGCGGCCGGCAACAGCCGATCGTGATCGATACAACAGCTTATCACATTCGCCCCTCTCCACAAAGATCGAGAAAACCCCTGCGACAGCCCCCCTTCTGCAGGAATGCTTGTTGTGGTCGCTTGCCTTGGCATGTTGACATGTGCCACCGGAATCGCTCAGGCCGGCGCTGAAATCGGCCAGCAGTACAACCATTGGTATTGGAGCTACGAGCAATTCCTCCAGTGGATGTGGGCGGAGCCCACGACGACTAGGCTGTTTAGCAGCCCGGCTGCTGGTTTCTACGGGTTCATTCCCCCCAACCCCGGTTCACCCAACCTTCGGTCCACGGTTGCAGGGCTGATGCCGCGGACGGAAGTCGATTTCAACGACCGATCGGAACGAAGGCGTGCCAGGTTCGGCGGCGAGCGGTATAATGGTCTCGAATGACACGTATCGAGACTCAAGAAGCCGGAAGAAACCTGCACGATGGCCCCTCAATTCATCTTCGAGATGCGAAACGTCAGCAAGGCCTACGGCGAGAAGGTCGTGCTGCGAGGCATCAGCCTGTCGTTCTACTACGGCGCCAAGATCGGGGTGGTCGGTGAGAACGGGTCCGGGAAGTCGACCCTGCTGAAGATCATGGCGGGCATCGACAAGGACATCGACGGCACGGCCACGCTCGCCAAGGGCATGCGCGTGCGGTATGTCGCCCAGGAACCGGAGCTGGACCTCGACCGAACGGTTCGTGAGAATCTCAAGACGGCCGTGCAGCCAATCCAGGATCTGCTCGATCGCTTCAACGAGGTGTCGGCGCTGATGGCCGACCCCGGCGACGCCGACCTGGACAAGCTCATGGACGAAATGTCCCGCTTGCAGGAAAAGATCGACGCCACCAACGCCTGGGAACTCGACCGGCTCATCGACATCGCCGCCGATGCGCTGGTGCTGCCGCCCGACGACGCCCCGGTCCGGCAGCTTTCCGGCGGCGAGCGCCGCCGCGTGGCCCTCTCGATGGCCCTGCTGGAAAAGCCTGATCTGCTCCTGCTCGACGAGCCGACAAACCACCTCGACGCCGAGACCGTCCAGTGGCTGGAGCAGGCCCTGCGCGACTACGCGGGCACCGTGATCATCGTCACCCACGATCGTTATTTCCTCGACCATATCACCCGTTGGATCCTGGAACTCGAGGGCGGCCGCGGACTGCCGTTCGAAGGCAACTACTCATCCTGGCTCCAGCAGAAATCGGAGTTGTTGCGGGTGTTGGAGAAGAAAGAGACCCAGCGCCAGAAAACCCTCCAGCGCGAGTTGGAGTGGATCCGCAACTCCCACCAGGGCCGGCACCAGAAGAACCAGGCCCGCGTCAACGCCTACGATCAGTTGGCATCGCAGCAGATCCTCGACGCCAAGAGCGAGACCATCATCCAGATCGCGCCCGGCCCCCGGCTGGGCGAAAAGGTGCTCACGGTGCGAAATCTCGGCAAGGGCTATCCGAACAACGGCGAGACACTGAATCTGTTCGACCGTTGCTCGTTCGACGTGCCCCGCGGGGCGATCGTCGGCGTGATCGGCCCCAACGGCACGGGCAAGACCACGCTTTTCCGCATGATTGTCGGGCAGGAGCAGCCCGACAGCGGCACGATCGATCTCGGGCCCAGCGTGGTTCTTTCCTACGTGGACCAGCATCGCGACGCCCTGGACGACCGCCGAACCGTTTTCGAGGAAATCACCGACGGCAAGGATCGCATCGAGTTAGGCAGCCTGGCGATGAATTCCCGCGTCTACGTCGCCCGCTTCAACTTCCGCGGCACCAGTCAGCAGAAGAAGGTGGGCGAGTGTTCCGGCGGCGAACGCAACCGCATCCACCTGGCGAAAATGCTCCGCCGTGGCGGCAATCTCGTGCTACTGGACGAGCCGACCAACGACCTCGACGTCGACACGATGCGCGTGCTCGAACAAGCGCTGATCGAATTCCCCGGCTGCGCGATGGTCATCAGCCACGACCGCTTCTTCCTCGACCGCATTTGCACGCATCTGCTGATCCTGGAGGGCAACGGCAAGACGCGATGGTTTACGGGAAATTTCGAAGACTACGAGCGGGCCGTCGCGGCCGACGATCCCGACCGGCTCGCGCATCGCCGCAGCAAGTACAAGCGGCTGGCTCTCCGCTGACTCCGGCCCGTCGATGCTCAGGCGACCGGCAGAAACGAAGGCAGCCTGACTTCCTGCCGTGGGGCATTTCACCGTCACATGGACAAACGGGGCCGTTGGAAGCTCAAACATGCATTTTTCAGGCATGGCAGGGCAACTGAATGGGTCAGGATTCGGCTCCCCAATCACGTCTGGAAAGAAATAAGCGGAGTTGGCGTAGATGATGCACCGTCGTCGCCAACGTCAGCCGGGTTTGTACTACGGTTGATTCTATCAAGTCCAGGCCGACGCGTTCTTCGCCAACGCGCGGGCATGCATCCCCATTATTGCAGGCACTCGACCTGCCGGCAAGTCGGAGTGCCGTAGCGCCACGTCAGCCCCATGCCGGTATACCACACGGCCACGGCGGCTTCCGTGTGGTCGCCGAACTGGTCGGTGGCCTTGAAAAGACCGCCGACAAACAGGTCGAGGTCGAGGCTGGGGAACAAGAATCCCTGACATCCGACGCCGCCGGTCAACCGGTGTTGGTTGAAAACCCCTGTACTCGACGCCTGCAGGAACTGGATGGCGTCTTGAAGCACGGGGTGCCCGTTGAGTTGGCTGCCGACGTTGTGGTTAATCGGGTTGCTGTTGTACGAGTAACCGCAGCGGTATTTGAGCCGCCCGCGTGTCAATTGCGTTCCGACGGCAAACGCCCATTGGTTGACGAAGATGTCTTCGTAGAAATCCGCCTCTTCCCACAGCTTGTAGTAGACATCGGCGGCGATCAGCAGGTTGCCGTTGAGGAAAGCGCGGTTGGCATAGCCGAATCCAAATGTTTCGGGCTGGTCCATGCGGAGGTTGGAGTAGGTGCCGTCGAGCGGATTGAGGAAGGCGTTGGGATAATTGAATCCCAACTCAGTCTGATAAAAGACGCTGACCGTGCTGCACGGGGTCAGATCGTAATCGACACCGAAGTTCCCTCGCAGCGCGTAATCGTGAACCATCGCGCTGGTCTGGACCGTTCCAAGCTGCTCGAAACCGGTGCCCAGCGTGACGGTGATCCCTGCCGAGAGCCGGTCGGTGAGTTCGAGCCCGACTCCCATGTTCATTCCGAGCACGAGATATTCGCTGCTGAAGTTGTTGGCGATGCTCCCCTCGGGCGCTTTGCCGCGGTATTCCGCGCCCAGTCCGCTCGTGCCGGCCAGCCCGATTCCCATCGTGCCGGCAACTCCCAGCGATCGGAGATCCTGCGTGACCGCGATGCTCGGCACCACCATGCCTTGGGTGCCCGAGGTCGTGGTGTAATTCGCATTGGGATCGTCGAAGCCGAAACGGGTTACGGTCGGATAGCCCTCGACCCAACCGCCGCCCAGTGTGAACTGGGTTCCGTGGAATTGTGCCAGAGTCGCCGGGTTTCCAAAGACCGCGGACGGGACATCTTGGGGCTGAGCAACGCTCACGCCCGCCATGCCGCCCGATGCCGGCATCATCACATTCTGCGTATCGGTGCCGTAGCCTTGGCCCCAGGCTGTCGAAATGCCGCCACCGAGAACCAATGACACCCTGATAATCATCAGCCCGAATCTACGGTTCATGGCACACTCCATTACGCGATGCCGGCATCCTGAACTTGAAGGCAAGAATCCCTGAGAGGGGACTGGAACATCGATTGCATCGGCGGGTACGGTAAAGGGCCTTGGTCCAAATATCCGGCCCAAGACGATTGCAACACAGGGATTCTCGCCACGTCCGGTACAGCCGGCAGAATTCCACGCCGTGTTACTGCGGTCGCCCTGAGAACCTGACGATTACAGTGACTTTCCCGACGAGGTTTATGGCGAAGGCCTGTTGAGTGTTGTCGCAAACGTCATTTTGGTCGGTCTCCCGGCGTCACCACACCTAAAGAGTCGTCAAGGTGTCGTTGAACCGCAGGCCCCGCGTCGAGCGCGGAGGAGGTCTAGGTGTCAGTCGGAACGCCGCGCGAGAGGGCTGCACCCAGGCCCTTATCGGCGCGCGGCCCATTGGGCCTGCGGTGCAACGAATTGATTCACTCGCTAACCTTGTTGTTGCGCTGCGCCGCCTGCAGTTTCTTGATGTCGTCGGGCGACAGTTCCGGCCGGTCGACCTTGATCGTCAGCTTGTTGAGCTTGCCGGTGAAGGGAAACGGCGGCTTGTAGTCGGCGTCGTTCACCCCCGTAAGAGTGTCGGAGCCGATGTCGAAGCTTTCGTCCCATTGGAGGATCATGGGCAGGGTCCGCTTCATGGTGATCGTCTGGACCGCCTTGCCGTCCACTTTGAGCGTGCCGGTGCCCCCGCGGGCGAGACCGCCCATGTTATTGAACGCAAGCGTACCCACGCCCAGGCCGTCATACTGGAAGTCGAATTCGACGGAATGTTTGCCGGGCGCCAGCGCCTCCGGGCCTTCCCACTTGATCCGCTTCAGATCAACGAGATTCCAGAGAAACACCGGCTTGCCGTTGAGCAGGTAGAAGCCGTAGCCCGCGAACCGGCCGCCGGAGGTGAGGATCACGCCCTCGGCGCCGCCCTGCGGAACGTCGATGTCGGCGGTGATTGTATAGGAGCTGTTGAGCAGCATCGGCGAGTCGCCCTGCGGCAGACCGACCATGGGGCGAGTGTAGACGAATTCGGTGCGGCCGGCGGTGATGTTCGGCCGCGGGGCCACGATACGGGCGGCTACCAAGGCGTCCATCGGGAAGACCTGATACTTCTCTGCCTCCGCGATGAACGTCTTTTTGAGTTCCTGGGTTTTGTCGGGATGCTTGTCGGCAAGGTTCTGCGACTGGCTGAAGTCCGTGTTCAGGTCGTAGAGTTCGAGGATCTGATTATTGAGCGGGTCGGGATTAGCGGCGCCGAAGGCCTCCCACGGCGCGCGGTTCACCTTGGTGCTCAAGAGCCAGCCTTCGTGATAGAGGGCCCACTGGCCGAACATCTCGAAATACTGGGTCTTATGCTGCGACGGGGCTTTGCCGTTGGTGGCGTCGAAGGTATAAGCAAAGCTCGTCCCCTCGATTGGCGCCTGCTTGATGCCGTCGACGTATTCGGGAGCGGGTATGCCGCAGACCTCGAGGATCGTCGGCACGACGTCAATGACGTGGCAGAACTGCTCGCGCAAGCCCCCTTTGTCCTTGATCCGCGCCGGCCACGAGATACACATCCCTTGACGGATGCCGCCCAGCTTGGAAGCGTTTTGCTTGAACCAGGTGAACGGCGTATCGAAGGCCCAGGACCAGCCCGCGGACATGTGGTTGTAGGTCTGTTCGGTGCCCCACACGTCGTACCATTTCATCTGCTCGGCAACGGGCATCATGTTGATGCCGTTGAAAAACGCGACCTCGTTGGGCGTGCCCAGCGGGCCGCCTTCCGCGCTGGTGCCGTTGTCGCCGTTGATGTAGATGACGAGCGTGTCGTCGAGCTTGCCGATGTCCTCCACGGCTTGGATGACGCGGCCAATTTCGTGATCGTTGTAGGCGGCGTAGGCGGCAAAGATTTCCACCTGCCGGATGAAGAGCTTCTTTTCCTCCGGCGTGCAATCGTCCCAGTTCTTAATAACGTTTGTCGGCCACGGCTCCAGCTTCGTGTCGGCCGGGATCACCCCCAGACGTTTCTGATTCTTGAAAATCGTTTCGCGAAGTTTGTTCCAGCCGTCGTCAAACAGGTGCATGGCCTGGAGCTTGTCAACCCACTCCTTGGTCGGGTGATGCGGGGCGTGCGTGGCTCCGGGCGCGTACTTGATGAAGAACCGCTTGTTGGGGAGGATTTGGTTGATTCGATTCAGGTAGTCGATGGCGTCGTCGGCCATGCCGGTAACCAGGTTCCAGCCGGGTTTGCCCTCGAAGGGGAAAACCTGCGTAGTGTTGCGGAAGAGGTTCGGCTGCCACTGGTTGGCGTCGCCGCCGACGAAGCCGTAGAAGTACTCGAAGCCCATGCCGGTGGGCCATTGGTCGAACGGCCCGACCTGACTGGCCGCGAAAGCCGGCGTGTTGTGGTTCTTGCCGAACCACGAGGTGGCGTAACCATTGTCCAACAGGATGCGACCGATGGTGGCCTTGTCTTTGGCGATGATGCTGTTGTAGCCGGGGAAGCCGGTCGCCTGTTCGGAGATCACGCCGAAGCCGGCCGAGTGATGGTTGCGCCCGGTGATGAGCGCGGCGCGGGTCGGCGAGCATAGTGCGGTGGAGTGAATGTTGTTGTATCGCAGACCGCTCTGGGCGACGCGATCCATGGCCGGCGTGGGAATCACGCCGCCAAACGTGCTGGGTACGCCGAAACCGGCGTCGTCCGTGATAATGAGCAAGATGTTGGGGGCCTGCTTGGGCGGCACGATGCGCGGCGCCCACCATGCTTTCGACTCCAGGGCGTCGTGCTCGATCACGCCGCCGAAGGGCGGGTCGGGGGCCGGGAGTTGCCTGCCGCTGATGGTCGTCGTCGCACTGGGAGAGCCGAGTTCTCCGGTAACCTGCTGGGCCACGCCGGGTCGGGCGGCCTGCACGAACAGGGTCATGACGATGGCAATGACCACCGGCCCCGCCATCTCATAGAAGAGTCGTCGAATCCTTGTCACGTTCGCCTCCTTCAGGTGATATGGTCTGGCTTCCTTGCCACCAGTTCAACCCCTCGCTCCGTGAAAAGGATACCTCTTGTCCACAACTCGCGGCCCAGATTGCGCAAAACATTTGACGCAAACGCCTCTCGCAGCTTCTGCTCCTGCTCTTTCGGCAGGTTGGTCGCCACGATCTCGATCAAGCGGAATCCTGAAAAAACTGCCGACTCATTGGCCTGTCGCGTCTTTCGGTTTCTCCAGGCGCACCAACAGCCATTGCTCGGTGCGGTCCTTTCCAAAGTGGATCAAACAGGGCGCCTCGTCTTTGGTCAGGTTGTACAGGCCGGTTTCGACGACATCCGTCTTATTGTCGCCGACCGTGAACGCCACTCGTTGCGTCTTCTTGTCCACCGAGCCCTCGATGACCTGGTTCTTGTTGATCGCGGTATCGGTGTAGTTGCCGCGAATCACGCCCTGCTTGTTTACGGCAAGCTGGAGGGTCACGTCAGACTTGCTCTGGTCGGGCTTGGTCAGAGCAAAAACTCCCAGCGGCAGCCAGTCGCCGTCGGGCGGTGCCTGGGCCTGCGCACCCGTGCTGGCGAGATTCTCGGCCTGATCGTAATACTCCTCGGCGGTGCCGGCGTCCTCGCCGTTGACATAGACGTTGTTATTCTCATAGGTGACGGTGTTGCCGTAGTCGTAGTAGACCGGCGGCATCTCGTAGTAGCCGCAGTACGAAGCACACGTGCCCCAGGTGCAAGCCCGCCAGGCGGCGCCGGTCGCCCAGCCCGCGGCGAACCATGCACCGGGATATTGGGCGTACCAATTGCGGCCATAGACGTCCCAGTGGTTATAGTTGGTCCGCACGGCAGTGGCCGTCGTGTAGCGTCCCGAGGGACTCACGCGCGTGAATCCGGCCGCCGCACCGCGGGGACCGGCCACGACGCCGGCGCGAGCGGAGCCCCCAGCGGGGCCTTCCACGGCACGACCGGCGGCGACCCGGCCACCGGGACCGGCGACAACGCCGGCGCGCGCGGAGCCCCCAGCGGGCCCCTCAACCGCGCGGCCCGCGGCGATCCCGCCGCCAGGACCGACCACAACGCCCCGCGCCGCTGTAGCGCCGCCCGCGCCTTGCACCCCACCGACCGCCGCCGCGCCTCCTTGCGGACCAACGCCCACGGCACGGCCCGCCGTGTTGCCCTCTGGGCCCGTGACCGCGATGCCCGCGGCCTGCCCTCCACGAGGGCCTTCCGCTCTGCCGTAATTGACATCGAAGTTGCCGCCGGCCGGCAGTTGACTTGGGGTAGAGCGAGTGCTCGTACCGAGACTATGCAAGCCCTGATCGGATGGCAGACCGAGAAAGCTATTGAGCTGGCTGCGGCTGGGGGATGCGAATCGGTCGCCGCCGGCGCCTTGACCACCGAAGCCGCGGTCGCTGAATCCGGCACCGCCCCGGTCGCTTGCCCCGAATCCACCTGCACCCGCACCACCGGCGCCCCCAAACCCAGCGCTGGAATCACCGAATCTACCACCAAGTCCGCCTCCAGCACTACCGAATCCACCACCGGCCCGACCGGCACCTCCGAATCCACTGCCGCCCGCGAATCCTCCAGGACTCGATCGCGAGCCTCCGCCGAAACCACCACCGCCGAAACCGCCTCCGCCACCCCCGAAACCTCCACCACCGCCGCCAAAACCTCCACCTCCGCCGCCGCGGGATCCTCCCGCACTCATTCCGCCGCCGAATCCTCCGCCGCCGCGACCTCCACCTCCGAAGCCGCGGCCCCAACAATCAGCCAGAGGCAGCAGGAAAACCGCGATGCAAAACGTACGGAAAAGGAATTGTCGAACCATGGCTGAATCTCCAAGCAAAGTGTCTTGGTCTGACGCGTTGACGCCCTGCAATACGACGCTCATTGCGCCGGGTGACGTTTGATAACGACCTCGCCGGTGTCCGGCAGCACGGATTCTCCCAGGCAGCGTTGGACGGACTGCCATACGTAGGCGTTGTCGTCCAGACGCATAAGCCGATTGACGGCCGTGGTGGAGAGGCCATCGCCGGTCGTCCCCTGAACTCTCGCCTGCCAACCGCCCTCAACGGGAACCCACACACCGACCGCATGTCCTCCATCGGGGCTGAAATCCCACGACTGAACATGCCCACCTTGGGGATTCCAGCCGATCAGTTGCACGCCCGTGGTCTTCGTGCCGTCGACTTGGGTTGTCGTGTACTTGCGCTCGATGAAATGCTCGTCGGCCACCCAGCGACACACGGATTCCGTCTTCACCCCGTGTTCTTCCGCAACCCAGGTTCCGATCAGCCAATCGAGATCCGCGGCGCTGCGAACCGCAGCACCGGAGCCGGTGCCGGCATCGCGCACCACGGCCATCAACCACTTTCCGTCCAGCTTGATGTGGACGGCAGTGTACTGGCTCAGGCCGGCCGCGCCCGCAGACTCCGCATCGACGGCGGCTTGCCCCTCCTCGATGGCCGCATTGGGGCTCAACAGACGCAACGACTCGACGGCGATCTGAATCTTCGCTCCGGGATGCTCAGCAAAGAACCGGGCATACTCTTCTTCAATGGGAGTCCGGCCTTTGAAGATCTGGCCCGCTTCATCAATGTACTCTCCATCCTCGGTCCACAGAGCCGCAACCCCCTTCGCGTCGCCCCGATTAAACGCGTCGACGAAAGCAGCCGACGCGCGCCGAATCGCTTCCAGTTCCGGATTCTGCGCGGCGGGCTTGTCCCGTCCGTGTTGACCCTCCTGCGCCGCCCCAGCGCCGGAGAATTGGGCTGCCAGCAGGAGGATACCGAAGAGCACTACCTTGCTATTCATGATGCAGGTCTCCAATAAGTGTGATCTTGATCGTTCCAACGAACAGCCGTCCGTCCGTATACCACGGATCCCCGCCGCCGTTGCGGCCCTCGCGAATCTCGTGAAAGTCGTCCACGATCTCCACCCGATCCAGCCGGCCGGTCTTTTCGAGTTGCTCAAAGATCCGATCGCGCTCGGCGTCAACGTCTGGCCCGATGTGGTGCGTGATCTGGCCGGTGGTGTGGCTGAAGCCGACGCGCTGGTCGTAGGTTATCGAACCGATCCATGCCGGCCGACCGCTGGGCTCCTTCTCGGATGTACGCCAGTAACGGACGTGATGACGCCGCCGCGGGTCGTCGCCCACCGGCTGCTCGAATGCTAGGTCTTCCTTCCGGCCGAAAAGATAGAGGTTGCTTACCGGCGCCTCGTCATACGGACGTTCGAGAACCGTATCGGCCGCGATCTTCAGATCGCTGCGAAGTCCCAGGGGGTTCGCCGGGTACCATCCGGCGTCGGTCATGAGTCCCTTGAGTTCCGCTTCGGTCCCAATGAGACTTACGTTGAGCGGGTCACCCGGAATGCCGTCGGCGGTCTGTGTAATGCCCCGCACGTCGTCAAGCCACGGATGCCGCCGTTCGTGCCGTTTCCAGGCAAGCGGTACGACAAGATAGGCCAGCACGACATAGACGACCAGGAGACCCACGACGATTTGCACCGCTAACCGCCATTGCCGCGGGCGCGTCCGCGGCGCTGAAGATGGCTCGGTTTCCGCCGGTTCCGCACTCATGAAACACCTCAAGGGAAACGTGCTTCGATCAACGTGACGTCATCATCCAGTCGGATGCCGTTGGCGAACCTGAGCAACTCCTCCTCCAATGTGTCCTGTTGGATTGTTGTTTCCGCTTGGAATACCTTGCGCCGGTGCCAACTCGGGCGGCCCCTACCGCGCGCGAACTGATAGCTGGAGAAATGGAGAGCATAAGAAAAACAGATAATTCCCTTTGGTCGGTAAACCACCCCAGGAACACGAGGTTCGCAGGGGGGAATTCCCGTGGACCGGATTATCATCTGTTTGGGGCGCGGCGCCAATCGGAGGCCCCGTAGGGGCGCGAGTGCATGGAATGATAATGAGAGATTCTGACGAGATATTCTGCCGGGCTCCATCCCACCCGCATGGGTCTGACGCATTGCAGCCGAAGAGTGCTGTTCGCAGAGCCCACCTCCAGAGAACCGAGACAAGTATTGACCGGACGGAAAGAATTCACTGGTACGGCCAAGTTCTATGGGTCTGTTTTGGGTCCGGCCGGAATCGGCACGAGATCCCGAGAAGGGATGGTGCAGCATGGCAGTCTCTGATGTGCTAGCCGCGGCGGTGGAGTCGCTCGATGAATGCGAGCGCCACGGGCTTTACGACGGTTGCGAGCGAGAGGTTGAAGTCGCCAAAGACGTGATCGTCGCGGTGCAATTGTTGCTCGACGCTCGACCCTTCGGGGAACCGGAGCACCAAAACCGAATCGATGAGTTGGAGGATGCGATTCAGACGCTGGACACCTCCAGGTTGCGGGCTGCAACTGCCAACCTGTTGCAGTGTTATCCGCAGCGACGCGTTGGCAGCGTGAGTTGACGCTGAATCGTCGGCAAAGACCGCCGACAAGGAGACAGCGATGATCGCGGCTCGCTATGGCCGCCGTCTATGAATCCGTCTCCCCAGCCGGGTTCACGGTATCGGGCCGAAGCGAATCGAAGATCTTCGAGACATGGTGGAGATCCGGCAGCACCTGTGGCGCGAGAATGCCGAGAGAAAAGTAGATCCGCATCATCTGTTCCGCCGACATGTCGACGCGGGTCACTTGCGCCACCGGGATGAAAAGCACATAGCCGGTCATCGGGACCGGCGCCGTCGGCACGTAGACCACGCGATAATCCCGATCATTGAAACGGTAGACCTCCGGCGAGGGCATCAGCGCCAGGACTCCGCTGCCAGACTTGTCGGCCACCGTGCAGAAAACGACGCTCATCGCATTGAACTCGCGGCTGTCGTCCTTCCGCAAGATCCACACAAGTTGCGTGGAGGTTTTGTAAATACCCTTGACAATCGGGATCGAGTTCACGGCGGAGTCGAACCCGCGAACCACCCGGCTGCGGGCCATCGACTTGGTCAGCAGCCCCAGAAGCCAGATAGCCGTCAGCACGAGCACCCAACCGATGACCTGGGCGGTCATTTTGTCGGTGGCGAAATTCAGGCCGACCGATTCCAACGTCCTGCCGACCGAACTGCGGGGCCCCAGCAGATCCTGAAGGTGCCGGACGACCCAGCCGATAATCGCCACCGTGATGGCAATCGGCAGGATGGCAAAGAGACCGGAAATAAACGTGGAGATTATTCCGTCGCTCCACGTCCAGGGGAATTTGTGTTTCATCGGTCACGTCAATGTCCATGGCGCCCGCATGGTGCGGGAGAGCATCGTGTTGGCCTCGTCATCGCCGACGAACTGCTCGGCCTCGGTGTTCCAATGGAGCTTTCGCCCCAGCCTGACGGCGATGTTGCCCAAATGGCAGACCGTCGACACGCGGTGACCGATGTCGACCGGAAAGTAGGGATCTTTGCGGCTCTTGACACAGTCGAGGAAGTCGCGGTGCTCACCCGCCGGATTGGTGTAAAGCCGCAGATCGTTCGGCGAAAAGACGGTATTGAGGATGTCCTCCGAGCTGGCTTCCAATCGCGCCCGCCAGCCGTGATTTCCCACCCAGCCGTCGTCGCCGATGAACTTGATGCTCGGGTTGCCGGGCTTGCACGTCATCACGACGTCGTTGGCGTAGGTGTACGTAATGTCGTAATCCTTGACCGTGTTGAACAGCCCGCCCTCCCAATGCGTGCCCTCGCCCTCGATCTTCACCGGGCCGCTTAACTCGGTATCGTTGGCCCACTGGGCCGTGTCGAACAGATGCGTGCCCCAGTCGCAGATTATGCCGCCCGAGTAATCCCAAATCCAACGGAAGTTGAAGTGTACGCGGTCTTTCGTATAAGGGGCTTCCGGCGCCGGGCCCAGCCACATGGGATAGTCCAGTTGCGGCGGCACGGGTTGCGGGGTCGGGTCGCCCGCGTAAGTCGGATGCTTCGGCAGAATCACCTCGATTCGCTGCAACTTGCCGATGCGACCGTTTCGCACCAGTTCGGCCATGCGATGATAGCCGGGCACGGAACGGTCCTCCGTGCTGGTCTGAAACACCTTCTTGTGCTCGCGCACCGTCTTGACCAGGATCTTTCCTTCGTCGATCGTGAGGGTGGGTTTTTCACACTGCACGTCCTTGCCGGCCTTGAGTGCCAAGACACTCATCAGCACGTGCCAGTGGTCGGGCGTGGAGATCATCACAGCGTCGATATCCCCGCGTGCCAAGATGTCGCGGAAGTCCTTCGTCGTGGCGCAGTCGGCATTGCCGTACTTGGCGTCGATCTGCCGCTTGGCCTCGGCCATATGATCGCCGTCCACGTCGCAGACGGCCAGCACGCGAGCGTCGGGCTGAGCCAGGTAGGCGCGGAGATTGTAGCCGATGCCGTGGCTGCCCGTGCCGATGAACCCGACCGTGATCTTCTCGCTCGGCGCCACCGCCCCATCCTTGCCCAATACGAGGCTGGGAACGATGGCCGGCAGTGCGACCATGGCGCTACGCTTGAGAAAACGCCGTCGATCAAATCGCTTTGCCATGATGAAAGTCTCCCATGTATTCCCGTAGACGGTCGCCGGCCGGAAGGCTCGCACGACTACTTTGCCTTTCTGGGGGCTCGCTTCGCGGATCGCCGTGAAGCCTGCTTTTGCTGACCGTCGGCCAGCTCCAATTTCGCCAGCGCTTCTCGTTTTCCGATCCCGCGCAGGGCGACCAGCTTGGCCAACTGCGTTCCTTTGGGCCGATTCTTGCCATGCTCCCAATTGTAAACCGTCAGCGACGACACCCCGACGAGCTTGGCATAGTTGGCCGCCGAGAAGCCGATGCGCGTTCGCTGCGCCCGCACGGATCGCGGCGAAAATCGCACGTTGTCCGCAAGCTCCCCGGCAGGCTCGCTCGTCCCGTCTCGTTTGCCCTCCTGCCGGTTCAGAAAGCGGACGGTTTTGCGCAATTGTTGGATTTCTCGTTTCAGGCTCGCAATATCGCGGCGGTATTGTGCCACCGCCTGTTTGGTCGAACCGGTTTCGGCCTTGATTTCCTTTCGTGCGATACGCCTGATCTCGTCTTTTAAGACCGTTTGCACGTTTGCCATGGCAAGCTGACTCCCATTGGATAGCGCTGTTGCGATTTCTACACTGTATGGAGTATACATTGTAAGGAGTTGATGTGCAAAGGAGCGAGTGTCGGCAATCATTGCCGCAATGCGCCGCGTGAGATCGGCGAATGAATAACGATCGCGAAATTGACGTGGGAAGGGGTCAGGAGTCTTTTCTGCCGCTATCCTTATCGTTTCTGCCGACGCTATAGAGAAGGTAGCCATCTTTTCATGGAGCACCCATGACACTGCCGGCAGGTTGTCATCGGGTTTTCAACAGTCGCGTGTCGCCCGCCTTCACATCAACCGAGATGCTCGGCCCCACGCCAAGATCGGCGTCGCTGAAGACATCATTGACCGCAGCGTTTCCGCCCGTGTCGATTCGTAGCTGGCCATCACTCATGGTGTGGACGGCCAGATAATCTTCCGTCGCCCAGACGTTCGCGTCGACCGTTGTGTAGAGGTGGACACCCGCCAGCTTGGCTAGCGCCCGTGATAATTGGCGGGTCCAGGCGGGGACGCCATGGCAACTTCGTCTGATTGGATGGTACTCAGACTGTGAACGGGTTTTCGGGTTGGTCTGCCCAGGAAAGGGGGACAGGCACCGTCACCGCCACCGCAAATCTTGCCCAAAAATCACCATGTGCGATGGAGCCAGTCCCCATTGCCGGGCTGCCGCATTTAAGGTTTGTGAAGGCAGCGGATGGAAGAACTCGGCGCTCCACCGCGCGGCGCCAACTTGACTCCGCCCGGCGTTATGCGGTATGGTGATCGGTGGAGTCGCGCTGTCTCTCTTGGCCGCCGATCGCGGTACTCGAGTGGTTTTCTCCTCTCGATTGGAAAGAGGTGTCGCCATGATCCGCGTCACATGCCCCAACTGCCAAAGCAAGCTCAACGCCAAGGACGAACTGATTGGCCAGAGTCGGAATTGCCCCAAGTGCCAGACACCGGTGCTCATCGCGCGGCCGGTGTCGCAGTGGCAGTCGGAATACGGCCAGAGCATTCCGTTGGACGACACTCCCACGACGGCAAGCGTCGAGGTTCGCGAAATCGAAATGCTGCCGGAAGCGGAGTCGGACCTGGAACGGCTCGATCGGCAGAGTCGCTACGTCGTGGTGGACAGTTCTTCCGTACTGGCCACTTGGGAGAACAACGGCCAAGGCTGGCTGCTGAAGACGCGGGAGGGTTATCTGCCCGCGTCGCGAAACGCGGATAAGCTGCCGACCCAGGGGCATTTCAGCTTGGTCGAACTTCGCCTTGGCACGACGGACGAGGGTTTCCAGTTGCGGGGAGTCCTCTGCTACCGGCTGGCAGAACGGTGGGCGCTGCTCGCCCTGGCTCGCGGCGACGACCCGATCGTCAAAAAGGTCCAAGGTCCGGGTTCGCTGAGCAAGGGCCAAAAGTTCGCCCTTTGCGAGCATATCAAAGAGCAGTTCATGCGGGAAGTCTGGGCGAGTGTGCCGGAAATCCACGATTACCTGCTCAATACCGACTATCATTCTCCGGGCGTCGACGTCTCTGCCGACGCAGGGCGGTCCGACAAGAGCGGGCAAGGTTGACTCGGCTGTCGAGGCAACGATGACGGCGGCGATCAACCAGTGATATTGCGCGGCCGTCCATTGTCACATCGACTTATCGACAGGCGGTTTTGCGGACCTTACTGCCGAGGGGGGATGGATGGCATGGGAGCGTTCCTCGATTTTTCCGGCTCTTCCGCTTTTGGGTGCGGGCTGGGAGGGGGCGTGAGACAGGCCGTAGAAAAGAAAATGACAGAAAAGAAGATGGGGACACGAGTTCTTGCCATCTTCTTTTCTATCATCATCTTCTTTTCTCTCTACTTCGTCTGCAGCATCCGCCCCGGACATTCCGGCATTTTGCACCTGAAAGCGGAAGAGCCATTTTTCCAGTGCAGGCAGGAGGAATTCCGACCGTCGACAGTGGCCGTACACGGGTTCTTGACAATGATCGCGCAAGTCGTTCCAATTGGACGAATTCGGTCTTCTGCCGCCGGGTTTTCGGCGGCTGGCGGAAGGGGCGATTCGCCTTCGATCGGTCGCGTTTCTCTGGCACGAAGCCCTCAATACGGAATCGTGGCATGGGCGCCAGAAGCAAGAAGCATAAGGGCAGTCATTCAGCCTCGACAAACGACCCCCTCGCTGAAGCGCAGCGGCAATACTCCCGGAGGAATTTTCGGGAAGCGCTGAAGGAAGCGCGACGCGTCCACCGGCAATCACCGCGCGATGCGACGCGGGCCTTTCTCGAGGTGGCTACGTTGGCGCGGATCCGTGAGATGCAGCAGTACGGCCTCCGCGAGGAAGCACGATCGCTCGCCGCCAACCTGCTGGAAATGGGGGTGAGCGAGCCGAGCGTCAAACAGGATCTGCCCGCGGTTCTGGCGGCCATTGGAATGCTCGACCGGGCTATCGGTGAAAACGGTGCGGTGGTCGAGACCGATCCCCAGTTGCTGAAAACGGCTGCCGACCAGGCCGTGCTGCGACCGGAGGAAGCGCCCCGATCCTTTCCCCCGATCCGCGCAGAGGCGAGCCTGGTGCGGGCCGCGCTGGAGGCAGCCGAAGCGGGGCGGGACGAGGACGTTTTAGAAATACTCAAGACGATTGGTCGCGGCAGCCCGTTGAGTGATTGGCGACTCTTCGTTCGTGTACCGCGGGCTGATCGTTCGAGGTCATGTCGCGGACCTGCGGCAACTGAAGCCGTGGTTGGACGCGCCGGCCTTGGATCCGCGCTGGCACCGCGCGATGGCGATTCATGGTTCCGCGAAGCGGCCCGGACCTTGAAAAAGCTCCTCGAACATTATCCCGACGATCTCGACGCGCTGGTCGCTCTGGTCGACGATTATCAGCGGGAAGGTGATCCATTGAAGGCTCGTCCTTACGCCCAACGCGCCGCGAACTTGAAGCCGCTCGACCGAGCCATCGGCGGCAGACTTTGGTCCAATCACGTGGCAGCCGCCCGAGTGTACGCGGTCAAGGAGGAGTACGGCCCGGCTGCGTCGCCGAGGAGATCCGCCCCGGCTATGTCTACAACGGCAGGATTCTCCGCTATGCCGAAGTGAAAGCTGTACGGAAATAACTCAAACTGTAAACGGAGTTGAAAAGGGGACTGGCTCCGAGCGTGGTTTTAGCCGGGAATTGCCGAGGAAACGCCTGCCGCTCGGTGCCTGTCCCCTTTCCCGAGCTGCCGCACTTACAGTTTGAGTAGTTACCTTTTTGGACTTGAAGAGAGCCGACCGATGGTGAAGACCGCGGAGCAGTTACACGCACTGTTGGAGACGGGAAACGCCCAGCGATGCGTGGATTTCTTCTCCGATGCCACCGAGCGGGAACGAGGGTCGCTCGCGAAGGTGGCGGAAACCTGGTTGCGGAAGATCGGGAAGAACGCCTTCCAAGAGACCTCGGCAGGGCGTCGGGAACAAGACGAACTGCATCCCGCGGCTGGAGTGGCCGCCTTGGCGACGTGCTCGTTCTCGACGGTGAAATCGCTCGGCTGGTCCGTATTTCCCGGTGAAGCACATTTCCTGCGAGTGCTCTCCGATCGCCGCCCGAAGTGGCTGAATGAATATGTGGAGGCCCTGCTCGACGGGGATCGGCCCGCGTGGAGCACGGTGCGGGCGATGATGAAGGCCGGCCTTTGCGGCAAGCCGAAGCACGAAAACTATGTCCTGGGCATGCTCCATCACCGTGCGGGAGTCGGCGGGTCTGTTTTGGCGCCCGGCGGGCGGGACACGACGTGGAATGTCGTGGCGCATGTGGAGGCCGAGCCGGACCTGCTGGAGGACGTGTGGCGATTGTTTGAGCTGGAAGGGGGAGGCGAATTCAGCCTTGCAGCGCATGACAAGTACGCCAAGCGGCCGGAACATCGCTGGGACTGGGCGCTGGTCGAATTGTCGAAACAGGGCAAACTGCCCCGCCAACGGCTGCTCGACGCAAGTCTGGATGCCTTGGATCGCGGGTTCGCGCAGTTCCGCGCCGGCTGGTTTTCCGCGTTTCATGAATTGCTCGAGCCGACGATCGAAGAACGACGCACGCGGAGCGATCGTTATCTGGGGCTGTTGGCCAGCCCCATTCCGCCGACCGTCTCGTTCGCCCTGGCCGCGGTTGAAATCATCGACGCGCGCGAGCCGCTGCCGGCCAAAGACCTGGCGGATGGCCTGCGACCGGTGATGGCGGCGCGAGCCAAGGGGACCGTGAAGCGTGCGCTGAAGCTGCTGGAGAAGGTGGCTCGCCGCGAAGCGAGGCAGTCGCCTCGGGTCGCCCGTGCGGCGGCGGAGGCACTGGTGCATGAAGCAAGCGACGTGCAGGCGGCGGCGTGGAAATTGATCGAGACATGGGGCAGCGCCGACGACCGGGAGCTTCTCGATGTTGTGACGCGAGACGAGGAACTCGTCGCCGCCTCGCTTCGCCAGCGTGTACGAACCTGGCTCGGGGCAGCTAGGGTGGTCGAGCCGGCCGGTACCAGCGCTGTTGGGGACAAGACAGAAGATGACCGGAGTGTGGAGGCTCCGTTCATCGGCGTGCGCGATGTGGAGGCGTATGAAAGGCGAGCGGTCTCTTTGCCGTCCGAGTGGTGCCGGGCGGCTGGGGTGGACCGAGCCTTGGCGGCTTTGCGGAACGGCGAATTCGACTTGACTGCTTGCGAGTTTGACGGAACGGAACTGCCGCGGCTGGATCCGAGCCGCGCGATTGTGCCGATCGAGACCGTCGAGGAACTCATCGACGCTGCCGCAGCCGCCATCGAGAACCCGGATCGGTACGATGACATCGAACGCGTGCTGGACGGTGTATCGCGGCTGTGCGGCCAACGAACGGACGATTTCCAGCGGCACACCGGCCCGCTGCTCAAACGGGCCAACGAGCTTCTGAGCCGTGCCAACGTGATCCCATTTCAAAGCGAATCCCCGCAGGGACATTTGCTGGGCGTGGCCCTCTCCTGGTTGTACGCCGACCGCGGAACCTTCGCGGCGGCGACGCTGCACAATCATCCGGCCGTCGAGTATACGTTCGGTGGAATTACGCGCGTGTGGTACACTCCTTCGAAGAGGGTGACCGGTGATTTTTTCGGTGAGCGGGCCAGGCGACTCGCCGAGCGCGTGGCGAACGGGCTCGCCGGCCCTCTGCTCAGTGCGCCGACGCACCAGGGAGGCTGGCTCGATCCGGTGGCACTGGTCCGACGCGTCGGCACACTGAACGGCGCCGCGGAGGCCGGCGAGTTCGAGCAGGTGCTGGCCTTGCTTCGCCTCGCACCGGAACGCCGGGCGGAGGCGTTGCCGCACCTGGCGGGCATGCGAGGGGAGTTCGTCGCCGCACTGCGCTATGCGCTTGGCGACGTACGGGTCCGAGTCGGAGAATCGGGCTGGCTCTGGGGCACCGCCGCTCGCGCCAGATCGCCATGGTCCGACGACCCGCGCGTCATCGAGCGGCACCCGGGGCTTGGGCCGGACGCCGGCGAGGCGGCGCATGCGGCCGTGCAGGTGGGCAAAGACATCAAGACGAAGGATCCGCTCCGCATCGTCGCGAGCCCGGCGCTGCCGAAGTCCATCGACCCGCGGATGGTGAGCGTCGAGATGTGGCGGCGCCCCGCGGACTGGCCTGCAACCGAGGCGACCTCCGTGGCGGCGATCCGAGCGCTGCAATCGGCGTGGCCGGTGGCGTTGGAGGCGTTGTTCTCGAAGGCCGCGGTTGTGCTGGGAGACAATCTCGACTGGTGGGAGGCTCGTTGGGAAAACCGTACGTACCTCGAGCCGCTGGTCGATCCCGACGTACCGCTGCGGCCGATGGCGTTGCTGGTGTTGGCGATCGGTTTGGCAGCGAAGGAACCGGGCGAACACGGACTTGCCACCGATGCAGCCATTGCCGCGATCGCCGACGGGCGGCTGGATGGAACGAAGCTCGGCTCGGTGATGGCCACGCTTCTGCCCACCGGTCTGATCAAAGCCGCGCGGTGGGCCAAGACGCTCGGCGAGGCGGCGAGGATCTCGCCGCTGCACGCGGAGATTGTGCGGGCGGCGATTGCCCGCAGTCTGCGTGGGCAGCCACGGTCGTATCCCAAGGATCTGCACGCGCTGGTGGAATTACTCAAGGAGTTGGTGGTGGGCACTGGCGGCCGGATCGACGAGGACACGCGCGAGTTCCTGGCCAAGATCACCGGATCGGGCAAGCTTGCGCAAGCGGCCAAGACGATCCTCGCCTTTGACGCACCAGCCGAGGCGGCCCGCTGGGCCTCTCTGCAACGTGAGGTGCTGGAGCAGCGCCTGCTGCGCGTCGAGCGGTGGACGGAATGGTCGGCAACGGGGCACAGGAGGGATGCTGGGATCGGTTCTATCTAACCCCAATCGCCTAACCGAAAGCCGGGTGTCGAAAAAGTCGGGTCTCCGTTCTTGAGGTGCCTTTAATCTATGGATAACGACAACCCATATCGGGCACCGATGGCGCCCCTTTTGGCAGAAGACACTGTCTGGAGCGAGGCCTCGTACTCGACGGAAAGGTATCCCAACTGCGACATGCCGGTAACTTTTTGGAGCATACTTATACAGGGAACGCCCTTCGATTTCCGGTGCCCATGCTGCCGCGCAAGGTTTCGCATAACGACTCCGTTGGTGCCAGCCATCTTTATCGCGGTTTGTTGTGGCGTCTCATTGCTCGTCCTCGGCCTTGGCGTCGGGGTCATGTGGGCCGGCCCACTCGTCCTGATACTCGGCACTCCCGTGCCTGTTGTAGCATGGATTCTTCTGGAAGCGTGGACTTATCGATACATCCGACGGCGAGGCAGATTCATGCCAATACACCATTCGGCTCGCTGAGGGAATATCTGGCTCCTGGCAGGCGAGTAGCGTTCCGTGCGTCGGGCGGGCCCGTGGATTGGCCTTCCGCGGTACGCCGCGAGGACAACGCGGGGAAACGTAAGTACGACAGCAAGCACGGCTACGGACGAAGGCCGGGTGTCATTCGACGGGGAGGTTTACCAGGTCGATCAGATCCTTGGGGCGACCGGCGGCTTGCTTGATCTTTCTTAGGCAACTTTTTCTGGCAAGCGTCTCCTCCGTGGTTGTGGGATAGGTTCTAAGCGGAAGCGGGCGGAATCCGTGCCGCCGAAGTCGCCAGCCCACCTGTTCCGTCAGGTCAAGAAGCCAGGATCGTAGTACCTCCAAATCGTCAATGTCCTGCTCGAAGGTCGTCTCGTGGGAGATCGACTTGGCCTCCCGCTCTGGTACAACCAAACGGTCGTCGATCCCGTGGGCCAACTGCCAGAGATGTGCTCCGTTTGAGCCGAAGCGGCTCTTCAACGTCTCCATCGGCCACTGGCGAAGCTGGCCGATGGTGCGAATGCCGAGTCGTTGGAAGACCTTGCTTCCCTGCTTTCCTACTCCCCAGAGCCGCTCCACGGGCAGCGGATCGAGGAACTCCTGAATTCGGTCAGGGTCCACCACCACGAAGCCATCGGGCTTCTTCAAATCACTGGCGATCTTGGCAAGGTACTTGTTGGGGGCCACGCCTACGGAGACGACCAGCCGCGTCTCCTCACAGACGGCCCGTTTGATCTTCCGGCCGATCGCGGCTGCTGGGCCAAAGAGTCCCTCGCTGCCGGTCACGTCCAAAAACGCCTCGTCCAGGGACAACGGTTCCACCAGAGGCGTGAACCACTCGAAGATTTCCCGAATTTGCTGAGAGACTTCGGCATAGTAGGCGATCCTTGGGGGAAGGTAGATTCCATGGGGACAGAGCCGATGGGCGGTGGCGGAAGGCATCGCACTGTGGATGCCGTATCGCCGGGAGCCGTATTGCCCGCCTTTCGCCGTGGGGAGTATAACGGAGTCTGGATTATCCGGAGATTTCCCCGCGTACAACCCGGAAACAGGACGGTTCTGGTGACAGTGATTCTTTTCGAGGACGGCCAGGTCGATCGGCTTTATCCGGCGACACTGGGCCGACCGGCGTTCGCGGTAGGCTGCGGCAGCTACCGGCTCTTGGATCTGGCAGCACGGCTTGGTCAGCCGTTACACGCCGTGGTACGGTCACACTTGTGGGATATCCTGGAGGCCGACCATCCCGGCGTCATCTTGGGGCAGCCGCTCGGAGAAGGCCGGCTGTTGTTCGTCAACGGTCGCCTCGTGCCGAAGGTTTCCACCATCAGAAGTCTGGGGCAGTGGCTTGCGGAAGGTCGCCCCGGATTGGTGCGGTACGGCCAAGAAGTCGTGGCGGCCTTGCTGGGGTCGGAAAGCCCGCGTCCCCCCAAGGACGCCGACAGTCTGCGACTGATGCGATGGCTCCACGAGTTGGAATTACCCCTCGCGGAAATCGATCTGCCGCTACTGCATTTCCCGCACGACATCATTCGCCATCAGGCGGCGACACTGGCGGAGAATCTGGCGGACCGCCTGGCGCTGGACGACTACCGTGAAATCGCAGACGGTGTCTTTGCCGCCGAGGGGGCGTCGCTCGCACAGTATGTGGTTACCGACACTTCTGGCGGGCCGATTCTCTTGGATCGCGGCGCCACGGTCGGGCCGTACTGCTATTTGAGCGGACCGGCGTATCTGGGCGTCGGCGCGCGGGTGATCGAACACTCGGCCATCAAAGACGCCGTCGCGCTGGGTCACACGACGAAGGCCGGCGGCGAGATCGAGTGCTCCGTCATCGAGCCGTATACGAACAAGCAACACCACGGCTTCTTGGGCCATAGTTACGTCGGAAGTTGGGTCAACCTGGGGGCGGGCACCTGCAACAGCGACCTGAAAAACACCTACGGTCCGGTGACCATGGAATACCACGGCCACAAAGTGTCGACGGAGATGCAATTCGTCGGTTCGATCATCGGCGATTACGCGAAAACAGCGATCAACACCAGCATCTTCACGGGCAAAACGATCGGCGTTTGCAGCATGGCCTACGGCTTTGTCACCACCAACGTGCCGAGTTTCGTCAACTACGCTCGGACGTTCGGCCAGGTGACCGAGGCCCCGGTCGACGTGATGATCGCCACGCAGGCTCGCATGTTCAAACGCCGCGGCGTCGAACAGCGGCCCTGCGATATTCAACTGCTCTACGACATGTACGCCCTCACCCGCCACGAACGCCAGATCGCCGACCGTCCGCTGTACCTGTAGCGGCGGCCGAGAGCGGAGAATCGATTCCATCCCAAGCAGTGCCACACCGAACGCTGGAAATGCCGAATTCCGGCACGGCCGTTGAGAGCGGGTCTTGCCGGCGGTTCACCGGCGCGTTACAACGCCGGACGTGTGTCCGCATTGGTTCTGTCCAACGAAGGAGACCGTCGTGAAACAACTTGCACTACGCCCAGCGGCTTCGTACGCACTGGCCGTGTCGATCACGCTTGCCACGTCCACGGTTGCCGTTTCTGCCGAAGAGCAGAAGGCTGAATCGCCGAAGAGGCCGGCGGCCGTGATCGACGCCTCGCAGTATCCCGATCTGCAGGCCGCATTCGACGCGGTGCCGGAGGCGGGAGGACTCGTCAAGCTGCCGCCGGGCGAGTTCGAAATCTCGGGGCCGCTGATCCTCAGTCGCGGCAATACGCGCGTGGAAGGCGCCGGCGCGGCCACCTCGATCGTCAACTGCAACCAGCAAGGGGAGCCGGCGCTGGTGATCCGTGCGCCCGACTTCGAGAAGAACCCCAAGGCCCGGCTATGGCGAGTGCAATTGGCCGACTTCCGCATCAGCGGTGATCCCGACGCCGTGAACAACAAGAGCACCCAGCCGAAAAGCGGCGACGGCATCTTCGCCCAAGGCGTCGACGAGATTTATATCCACGGCATGACGGTCGATCACCACGGCGGCCACGGCATCCACCTGCTGAATTGTCATGAAGATCCTCGTATCGCCGACTCGCTGATGACCTACAACGTCCAGGCCGGCCTGAATATCGTCGGCGGCCACGACATCGTGGTCAACGCCAACCACTTCGAGGAGAACCAGGATGCGCTGCGCTGTTTCGACAGCTTCAATCTCTGCATGAACGGCAACAATCTCGACGACCATCTCGGCAACGGCGTGGTGATTGAAAACACCTACGGCTCGGTCCTCTCAGGCAATATGATCGAGGAGTGCAACGGCATTGCGGTCATTCTCGACCGCGACTGCTACGGCATCACCATCAGCGCCAACGTGATCGCCCACAACATGCAGGGAGGCGTGGAACTTCGCGACGCCTGGGGCTGCGCCGTCTCGGCCAATACCTTTACGATCATCGCCGGACGAGCGCTCTACGTCGGGTCGGCGGCCGGCCGGATCACCGTCACCGGCAACAATTTCTCCAACAGCTTCATCGGCGGCAAGCCGAAGCGCGAAGAGGACATCGCCACCGGCATCGTGCTCGAGGGCGCCTGCGACGTGGCCGTGGCGGGAAATATCTTCAGCGGCCTGAACACCCAGGCGGTCGCCGCCGACGCCCAATCCCGACGCATCGCCTTCACCGGCAACTTGGTGACCGAGGTCAATCAGAAGGCCGAGAAGCAATGCCCGCCGTTGGGCCTCGACGCAGCCGGAGAGACGTTGATCGAGGGCAACCTGATCGGGCAGCCGCAACCATGAAACGAGATTGCGTCACGCGTGCGGCAGTGCAGGCGGGGCGCTCTGTGCCCCGCCTTTTTCGCCGCGGAAACGCGCGAACGACCCATCGGTGAAGAATCCGCTGTCGCCGGGACAGACGCTCGAGGCGAGACGAAGAGTTGAAACAGGCGGAGCCCGGGGACGAGTCGGAGTTGGTTTCACCCGCCGGCGGCAGCGACCGCGTGTTCGGCGTCGTACATATCGACCAGCGATCTGCTGGGGCAGGGAAGTTTCAAGGTCGGGGCGAATGCCGCGTATTCCCGGTCGACTTGGGCCAGCAAGTCGGACGGCGTCGGACGTCCGGGCGAGTAGACAACGTCGCAACACGCATCGAAGCGGCCGCACTCGAACCAGCGCAAGTCGTGCGACGCGGGCAACAGCGCCGAGACGGCAACCGCCAGGCGGGCTCGATCGCCCTCGGTTTGGATCGACCGGCACTCCACTTGTGTGTGGTTCTCAATGAGGACCGAGAACGCCTCAGGCAGATTCCACTGACGAGCCATCCTTCCCGCAGCTTCCGCGTGAGTCCAACCGAAATAGTGTTTTTCGAGCGTGGAGAATCGGACCTTGCCTTGGTCGCGTGCCTGCAACAATCGGGCGTAGGCCTCGGGCGCCTCTTTTGCCAGCAGCGGTATGGCCATGTCTTGCAGCAACGCCGCGGCAAACGGTTCCTCCGCCTCTTTCATCCCCAGCAACTTCCCGACCGCTCGCGCCAGCAGAGCCCGGCGAAGCGAATCTTGCCAAAGACTCCGCAAATCGAAGGGACCGCACTTCGGATTGGGCATGAGGCTGAACACCGCGCTCCAAAGTGCGAAGTTCTTGATCGTCCTCACACCCACCAGCGAGATTGCCAGCCGAACGTTGGAAATCTCGTGAGAGAACCCGAAATACGAGGAATTGACAAACCGCAGCACCTGTCCGGCCAGCCCCGGGTCCGACTCGACCGGCACGGCAAACTCCGCCGGCCCGTTATCCGGATCCTGGGACAGTCCCAACAGCCGGATCGCACTCTGCGGCAGCGCGGGCAGTTGGGCCGCGGCAAGGATCTTCTTCAAGTCGAGTGCGGGGAGTGCTGCGTTTGCCATCATCGAATTGACCCAATGGAATTTCGAGAAACCGGCAGCGGGTCAAAATAACGCGGTGCCGTCCGTGAGTTTGACACATGAGAAACTTAGGCCACAACCGCCGCGTGGGCAAACCGGCTCCAGTGCCGCTTGGCGATCGTCCGGCGGAAGAAAGGGATCCGTCAGCATCCGGGGGTTGTTGCCCAGCGGCATCGCAACGGGTTCTACGATGTGGCGAAAATCCAACGCGCCTACGGCGCCGGCAAATCGTCCCGCCTGCCGGAACTCGATGTCCCGTCACGACTTCAGAAGTCTTTCCCGCGGCTGACCCGTGCCTGGTCCGGCCGTTGCGTTGCCCTCGCTTTGAACCGAGAGCGACGCGGCCTTCCGGCTTCTGTCGCCGAAGGTGTGAACCCGCGGGAGGAGAGTCGTGCGTGCGAGCGGATGGCTGGTGGCGGCGCTGATTGCCTTAGGGTGGATCGCCAGCAATGTTGATGCGGACCGGCTCTCACCCGGCCCTCCGCTCGCGCCCATCGCCCCCTGGCGGCGAACCTGTGACGGCTGGCAGCGGGCCGACTGGCTGGCGATGCCTCCGCCGGAACAACGCCTTTTCTTGCACCCAGGCTGGGTTGCGATCGCGCAGATTCTCGCAATGGCCACTTTGGAGTGCATTTTCGGCGGGAATATAAAACCTAAGAACGGGAGGGTAAACGACGCTCACGCAAGATCTTAGCACTTGAAGTTGGCGGACGATGCACGGATTCCCCGCGCAACCGGCACTATTACCGGTAGACAAGGTATCCCGTGCTATCCCGTTTAACAATCGAGAGGCTTTCGCCATGCGGTTGACCCTGCGAACTCTCTTGGCGTACATGGACGATATTCTGGAGTCGAGCGATGCCGAGCAGATCGCCAAAAGGGTTCAAGAGAGCGATTTTGCCAGTGGATTGCTCCATCGCATTCGGGATGTGACACGCCGTCTCCGCATCACAGCGGCCGACGTGGCCGACCCTGGTGGTAGTCTCGACCCAAACACGGTCGCCGAATACCTCGACAACACCCTGCCCGCCGACCGCGTGCCCGACTTCGAGAAGGTGTGCCTCGAGTCGGACGCACACCTTTCCGAATTGGGCTCGTGCCACCAGATTCTGACTCTCGTCTTAGGTGAGCCCGCCGAGGTCGATCCGGACAGCCGGTTGCGGATGTATGGCATTGCCAATGCGGCCAATGCGACGGTAGTCACCCCGTCGCAGCAAGGGCATTCGGAGTCTAAAGAGGCTGCGTCAGGCAACGGAGAACTGCTCGAGGTAGCATCGTCGGTGTCCGCCAGGCAGGAAGTTCCCGCGTACCTTCGTGAAAGGCGCGGCCGTCGCTTCTGGCCGGTAGCACTTGTGGCCCTGGCCGGCGCGGTGGCCATCGCCGGTTTATTTGCCGCAGGCCAATTTCGCGCTGGGACTCCTATGGGGGACTGGCTTGCGTTTAGGTCGGTGCCGGATGTGGTGAACGTGGATCCCGGACCATCCATCGTATCGGTGGAACTTCCCAAAGAGCCTGTTGCCCCCACATCTGATGCAGAGTCTTCCGCTATCGAGGGTGGTGTCAGCCCGGTGATCAAGCAGCCGACCGAGCATCCGGTGGTCATGCCCATACGGCCGGAACCCGCCGATGAGCGTCCCGAGGCGCCATTACCGAAAATCGGTCCAACGATCACGCCCGTGGAGCCTGTCGACGCGGGGTCGACGGAGCCCGCGCGTCCATCCTCGCCTGCTCCCGACGAGCCCATGGCTCCCACTTCGCCCGCGACGGAAACGGTGAATGAACCGAAGAAACCGGCCGCTGAAGTTCCTCCGGAGGTTGGGAAACCAGCACGTCCGGAAGGTGTGCCGGTAGGCACACACCTCTCGGCGACGGAGGTTCTGGTCAGGTTCGATGGCCAGTCGCAATGGCAGCGGGTTCCGGCGCAGGCGGTTCTGAACGAGGGCGATGAGATCGCCTCCTTGCCGACCTATCGACCGACCGTCAGCCTGCAAGGCGACGTGGGCCTTCAGTTATTCGATGGCAACCGCATCGAACTGTTGCCGTTGGATGCGAACGGGACTCCCGGTCTTGACGTCTGCTATGGCCAGATGATTCTGAAACCCGGCAAGACGAAAGATACGCGGTTGCGGCTGCGGTTCGGCGAGCGGTCCGGTGTCGTCGGGTTCGCCGACTTGGATTCGATTCTCATGGCGGAGGTGGGTCGCCCGGACACCTCGAATGTCGATCCCGAAACCCACCCTGCGCCGTTGATTGCCAAGTTCTACGCCACCAGCGGCGAAGTTTTTTGGCAGGAGGGAGGCCAAGGCGAGCCGATTCGTTTGCCCGCTCCGATGATGCTCAAACTAGACGGCAATCCAACGCAACCTGTTGCTGCAAAAGAGATTCCATCATGGAGTTCACCGGATGCCGTCAGTCTTCTCGATCAGCGAGCGTCGGCCACGATCGACAGATCGCTGAGCCAAGACCGGGAAGTCAATCTGGCATTGCACGAATTGGCTGCCCATCGACAGCGGGAGGTTCGTTGGCTGGCCATGAGGAGCCTGGGCCACTTGGGTGACTTTGGGCTGTTGGTTGAAGCCTTCAACGACCCTGAGCAAAAGTTGGTGTGGCAAGATCACTTTGACGAACTCCGCAAGTCGCTGGCACGCGGTCCCGAATCGGCTGCTCGCGTTCGTGAAGCGATGGAGTTCCTTTACGCCGGCGACGGGGAGACGCTCTACGAGCTTCTCTGGAAGTATCGTAAACCGGAACTCAGCAAGACGGAGGCAGGGCAGTTGCTCAACCTGATGGACCATCAGGTTCTGGCAGTCCGTGTGCTCAGCTTCTGGAATTTGCGCGAGGTCACCGGCCTCAGCCTCTACTATCGGCCGGAGCATCCTTCCGCTAAGCGAGCGACTTCCCTTCAAAAGTGGCGTGAGCGAATGGATACTCCTGCAACGATCGGCTCCGACGGCACACCAACCCCCCCAGAGATGGGCGGAGAGCCATAGACATCGGCGACACCTTACGCGATTCGATGTGCGTCAGGCTTTCCAGCCTGACTGGGGCGCAATGTCAGACTGGAAAGCCTGACGTACTTTTTCGTCGGACCCTGCTGCACGTTGATTCTTAAACCTTGCCCCATGCGAGTGGGTCGCAGTCCGATCAATAACCAATTCTTTGCACGGGTGTTCTTATACTCCACTCACTAGTGACAAAGTGGAAGCTAGAATTTGGCAAGCTAGGTAGTCTGCCGGGGGTGCCCATCGCTTTGCGTTTGTATACCCGGCAATCGTTCGCTAGAATTAGCGGTTTAACGACCACGAGGAACTCAAAACCTCCGGTGCCCGTACCAAGGAGTGACTCGGTGCAGATCAAGATTTCAACGCGGCACGGCAATGTCAGTGAGCAAACTCGCTCAAAGATTACCGGCAAGATCGAAAAACTGACGCGTTTATTTGATCGACTGACCGAGATCGAAGTAACCATTGACCTGGAGCACCGGGACAGCCCCGATGTCGACCTCCGCGTGTCGGCCGAGCATAAACATGATTTTGTTGCGTCGTCACGGGGGGGGGAGTTGATGGCTTCGATCGATGAAGTCTGTCATAAGCTGGAGCAGCAGTTGCGGAAATACAAAGAGAGAATCCAGACCCGGCGCCGAACCGCCACTGATCGCGAAGAGCCTGACGAGGGAGTAGCTCCCGACTCGGAACTGGATAGCGACTAGACGCTCCCTTCAAGAAATTGGCACCGGACGCCGGGGCGGTCCCGTCGATGGGGCAGTATCCATACAGAGGAGATCCTGTGCATGAAGTTTGCCGACTTTGTTGTGCCTGAGGCGATCCGGGCCGATGTGACCGCCGACGAAAAAGAGAGCGTAATTCGTGAAATGGTCCAGGCGCTACAGAGCGCCAACGGGATCGAATCCGACGAACAGGAAAGCATTGTTAAGGCGATCCTGAAGCGGGAGGAATTGGGGAGCACCGGCATAGGAAGGGGGGTGGCAGTTCCCCACACGAAGCATCCCAGCGTCGACCGGTTGATAGGGACTGTGGCCGTCAGCAGCGACGGGGTCGACTTCGATAGCCTCGATGGCGAAAAAGTGTACCTGTTTTTTCTGCTGATTTCCCCTCCCGATCGGCCCGGAGACCATCTGCGGGCGCTGGAGAATATTTCGCGACAGCTCCGTGACGAGACGTTCTGCCGGTTTCTCAAGCAGTCGAAGACGCCGGAAGACATTCGGCAACTGCTCGACGAAGCCGACAACAACCAGTTCGGATCCTAGTCCGGCGCGAGTGGATATGTCTCAGCCGAGATCAGCGCGTAGTGTGATGGTCGTCAATCCGGAAGGCGTTCATGCGCGCGCCGCCACTTTGATTGCCCGGACCGTTCGCCGGTTCCAGGCCAAGGTGCAAGTCGTTAAGGACCACCAGCGCGTCGATGGGACCGACGTTCTCCAGATCCTTTCGTTGGGCGCCTCCGAGGGGACCGAATTGTACCTGGAAGCCTCCGGCAGCGATGCGGACGACGCACTCGATGCGTTGGTCGAGTTGATCCGCGGAAAGTTCGGCGAGGGCGCCGAGATCGAGAAATAACAAGAGAGACAGCCCGGTTCCGGCCGCGCGGCCTCGAGAATTCAAAGGCCGCGCTCGACCACGAACCGCGAAGAGAATCGATATACACCAACGTGCAGAAGCTTCAGGGTATCGCCGTTTCGCCCGGGGTCGCCGTCGGCGAAGCGCTGGTGATGGACAACGAGGGATTTCGCATCCCGCGGCGGTTCGTTGCGCGCGATTCGGTCGAAGACGAATTGGAGCGGCTGAAGCGCGCGATGGACGCGGCGAGTGAGGAAATCACACGGAATCGGGATGCCGTTTCCAGGGAGCTGGGCGAGAAGTATGCGGCGATCTTCGAAGCCCATCTTCAGATGCTTCAGGATTCGCGGCTCCGCAGCGAAATCGACAAACTGATCAGCCAGAACCACTACTCGCCCGAGTACGCGGTCAGTCGCACCCTTCGCCGCTATGCGCAGGTCTTCCAGAAACTGCAGAGCCAGTATCTGGCCGAGCGCGCCAACGACATTTTCGACATTGAAAAACGATTGCTCCGGAATCTACTCGGCCGGCGTCGCGAGGGGATCTCGCGGCTGACCTCGCCGGTGCTGATCCTGGCTCACAATCTCACCCCCAGCGAGACG
Organism: Rhodopirellula sp.; assembly: GCA_012728855.1. GTDB lineage: Bacteria > Planctomycetota > Planctomycetia > Pirellulales > Thermoguttaceae > JABWBD01. The sequence continues at coordinate 36,799 of JAAYEH010000118.1, forward strand.
GCCAACCTCGACCGCCGCTTCGTCAAGGGCTTCGTCACGGAGGTGGGCGGGCCGGGGAGCCATACGGCCATCGTCGCCGAAGGGCTCGGCATCCCGGCGGTCGTCGGCACGGGCCCCTTTCTCGCGGAAGTGTCCGGCGGCGATTTGGTGATCATCGACGGCGACAAAGGGCTGGTGATCCTTCACCCCGACGAAGAGACCGTCGCTCGTTATCGCCACGAAGCCGAAGAGATCCGTACGCTGGCGGCACGCTTGGAGACGCTGCGCGAGCTCCCCGCCGAGACCGCCGACGGCGTCCGCATCGAATTGTACGGAAATATCGAATTTCCCTACGAGGTCGATCACTGCATCGAGCGGGGCGCGGACGGCGTGGGGCTGTATCGCACGGAATTTCTGTACCTGGGCGCCGAATCGGAGCCGGATGAAGAGGTCCATTTCGAGGCCTACTCCCGCGTGATCCAGTCGCTCGCCGACCGCCCGGTAACCATCCGCACGTTTGATCTGGGCGCCGACAAGGTTCCCCATCTGCCGACTCCCGAAGACGAACGCAATCCCTTCCTCGGCCTGCGCAGCATCCGGCTGGCTCTGCGCAACGTGCCGATGTTCCGCACGCAACTCCGCGCGATCTTGCGAGCGAGCGCTTTGGGGCAGGTCCGCGTGATGTTCCCGCTGGTGTCGACGATCCTCGAATTCCGCCAGGCGAAGATGGTGCTGGCCGACGTGATCGAGGATCTCGAAGAGCATGGGGTGGAGTACGACCACGAGTTGCAGGTGGGCATGATGGTCGAGGTTCCCTCGGCGGTGATGATGATCGATCACTTCGTCGAGGAGGCCGACTTCCTCAGCATCGGCACCAATGATCTGGTCCAGTACACCCTGGCCGTCGACCGCAGCAACAAGGACGTGGTCGGACTGTATAATTCCGCCGATCCGGCGGTGTTGAAGCTGATTTCGATGACGGTCCAGGCGGCGAAGAGGAAAGGGGTGCCGTTGAGCCTCTGCGGCCAGATGAGCGGCAATCCGATCTACACGATGCTGTTGGTGGGAATGGGACTGCGGCAACTGAGCGTCACCCCCAGTGCCATCCCCGAGATTAAGAAGGTCTGCCGCAGCGTGAGCATCGAAGAGTGCGAGGCGATTGCCAACCGCGCGCTATCGATGGAGAACGCGCGGGATATCAAGAACTTCCTGAGGAAGGAATTGAAGAAACACGTTCCGGAACTGGTGCCGTAGTGGTTGCGAACCGCGCGGCGCGGGCAAGGAACAGCAACGAAACACGCGTTGGGCCGGCGACGGTTTCGCAGGCCCGTGGATTACTGAGGGCCCGTCTCTCAGCCGGCAGTTGCCGGCGGGGCGGGTGGACACACTGAAGGATTCTCCGCCCCCATCGGCAGTGGCGGAGAAGCTCGAACCCGATGGTTCGACAACGAGTACGTATTCGCTTTTGCAAACAGGGAGACCTGCGTCTGGTCGGGCACCGGGACTTGGTCCGCTCGATGGAGCGGCTTTTCCGGCGCGCCGGGCTGCGGTTGGGAATGAGCGAAGGCTTTCACCCCAAACCGCGGATGAGCTTTCCGTCGGCCCTGGCCGTCGGCATCGAGGGATTGGACGAAGTTATGGAACTGGAACTCGCTGAATCGTGTACCGCCGATGCGTTGAACGAGCGGCTTGCACGCCACGCGCTGCCGGGTCTCCGCTTCGCCTCGATCGAAGTGCTCCCTCCCGGCGAAAAAAAAGCCCGCATTCGAAGCACTTCCTATCGGATTGTTGTCCCTCCCGAACGCTGCGCCGAGACGACGTCTCGGGCTGGCGAGTTCTGGTCCACAACACAATGGGTGGTCCGGCGCGACGAGAAGCGGGCTGCTGTCGATTGCCGCTCGGACCTGGAGGAGCTAACTCTCCAGGACGGTTTGCTTTCAATGCGGCTGCGCAATCGGGAGGGCGGGGCAGGCCCCCGTGACGTCCTGGCGGCATTGGCGCTATCCGATCTGGAAGAGCAAGGGATGCATCTGACCCGAACCCACGTGGAGCTGCAGGGATGAACACCATGCGTCGCCACCGGGATCGGAATCTCTCTCGCTGCGGAGGACGTGCGTGCTCGCCGACCTTGCCGGACAAGAAATGTATCCATGAAACAGGAAATGTTGATCAACGTGTCGCAGCCGGAGGAATGCCGGATCGCCATTGTTGAAGAAGGCGTTCTCGAAGAGCTTTACGTCGAACGAACCGGACACGACAGCTACGTCGGAAACATCTACAAAGGAGTGGTGGTCAATCTGGAGCCGAGTATCCAGGCGGCTTTCGTCGATTTCGGCGTCGGGCGCAACGGCTTCCTGCATATCAGCGATATCGAGCCGCAGTACTTTCGCCAGGGCGGCTACGATCCCGACCGTCCCATCGAACCCGCCGGTCGCCGCCGCAACGGCCCTCAAAGCGATGACGAGAGCGACGACCGCCCCCGTCCCCGTGCTCGCGGCGTGCGGCTTGGCGCCCGCCCCCGAATCAAACCCCCCATTCAAGAGATCCTGCGTCGCGGCGACGAGGTCGTGGTCCAAGTCATCAAGGAGGGGATTGGCACCAAGGGGCCGACCCTCTCCACGTACATCAGCATCCCTGGTCGCTATCTGGTACTCATGCCACCTTTAGGGAGGGTTGGTGTTTCCCGCAAGATCGAAGACGAGGACACTCGCCGTCGGCTTCGCGACATTATGCTCGAACTAAACCCACCCAAAGGATTGGGTTTCATCGTTCGCACCGCTGGCGCCGACCGCACCAGGAAGGAACTATCGCGCGACCTCGCCTATCTGCTGCGGCTCTGGAAAGTGATCGTTCGTCGTATCAAGAAGTCAGCGGGGCCGGTGGATATCTACGAAGAGAGCGACATGATCATCCGGACCATTCGCGACATCTTCACCGCCGATATCGACACGATTTACATCGACGAACCCAATGCCTACGAGCGCGCGAGGGAGTTTCTCCAACTCGTCATGCCCCGCTATGTGAGTCGGCTTCAGTTCTACGAAGGCAAGGAACCGCTGTTCCACAAATACCACATGGACGAGGAGATCACCAAGATCCACAGTCGCACGGTACCTCTGAAGCAGGGTGGATCGATCGTCATCGACCAGACGGAGGCTCTGGTGGCCATTGACGTCAATAGTGGTAATTTTCGCGCCGACGACTCGGCGGAAGAGACCGCCTACCAGATGAACCTTCTGGCCGCCAGGGAGATCGCTCGCCAGATCCGCCTGCGGGATCTCGGGGGAGTGATCGTCAACGACTTCATCGATATGCGCAAAGAACGCCATCGTCGCGGCGTGGAACGCGCACTGCGAGACGCGGTCCGTCGCGATCGCGCTCGGACCAAGATTTTGCGAACCAGTCCGTTCGGGCTGATTGAAATGACCCGTCAGAGAATTCGCCCCAGTCTGAAAAGGAGCGTATTTCACGACTGCCCGGCGTGTCACGGGACAGGGCAGATCAAGACGGCGGAGAGCATGGGCATTGAAGTGGTGCGCCTGCTGATCCTCGCCAGTCAGCGAGCGGATATTAAATCGATCTCGGTGACGGTGGCCGAAGAAGTAGCAGAATACTTGAACAACCGGAAGCGGCGAGAGCTGAGCCGATTGGAGGACGAGGGGCAAATGACGGTGCAAATTCTTAGTGAGGAAGATGTTGCGCCAGAGCACCTCGTGGTGGTTTGCTTGGACGCGGAGAGCCGCGAGGTCAAGTTCGACTGGCGGTAGCCCTTGAAGGGTCGGCCACTTCGACGGTAAACTAAAGGGCTACCCTCAAAAAGGCAAGCAGCCCGGCGGCTGAGTGTTTCTAAAGGGTTACCTGCGGCGACGACTCGATTCGGAAGAATTCTTGAGATCCATTTCACAGGACTCCCATGTACGCGATTATTGAAGACGGCGGCCGACAGTTGAAGGTCGAACAGGGCCAGGAGCTTTCGATCGACTATCGAGAAGTTCCCGCAGGACAAGAGGTTACGTTTGAACGCGTGCTGGCGTACCGCGACGGCGACGGGCTGAAGATCGGCCAGCCGACTCTTTCCGCCACGGTGACCGCGGAAGTGCTCGGCATTGCCCAGGGGCCCAAGTTGGTGGTCCAGAAGTTTCGCCGCCGCAAGACCTACCGCCGCAGGACCGGTCATCGCCAGATGTACACTCGGGTGAAAATCAATAAGATTGAACTCGGCCATGTCGATCATTAAAGTGTTGTTGGCTGAAATCGGTTATCGAAAGGCGAATTTTGCGCTGAGCGTGCTGGCGGTCACGATTGCCGTCACGCTCTTTGTCGCCGGACCGATGCTGGTGGAAGCCTATCAGCGGGAAACCGGCGTCCAAGTGGCCAAGTCGGAATCGCTCGTTTCCGATCTACGGCGAAAAGTCGCCGAACAGGAAGCGGATATCCAGGAGGCGGAAGCAGCCACGGCGGCGGAATTGGACCAGTTGGCCGAGGAAACTCGCCGCCTGATGCGCGACATGGGCTTCAACCTGCTGATCGTCCATCGCGACACGAACATGAGCGACTTCTGGGCCGCCGATTTCACCGCCAAGGATATGCCGCAGGAGTATGTCGACCGTTTGGCGGCCGATCCTCGACTGACCTACGTGACGCACCTCGTGGCCACGCTCCAGGCCAGGATCGACTGGGAAAACCGCAAGGTGCTCCTCGTCGGTTATTTGCCCGAAGCGACCCAGTCGCACATGCGTCACAAATCGCCGATGGGCTTCACGATCGAACCTTCGACGGTCTTTTTGGGACACGAACTCGGCGTCGACCGGAAGGAAGGCGAAACGATCGAGGTGCTCGGAAAGCCGTATCGTATCGCGCGCATTCTTCCCGAGCAGGGGAGCAAGGAAGACATCACCATCGCCATGCGACTGGCCGACGCCCAGTCGCTTCTCGACAAGCCGGACATGATCAATCAGATTCTGGCACTCGGCTGCAACTGCGCGGGCTCGAATCTGCCGAACATCCGCCAACAGCTCGCCGATGTCCTGCCGGAAACGCGCATTACCGAGTTCCGTTCGATCGCCCTGGCCCGTGCGGAGCAGCGCGAGTTGGTGAAAGCGAAACAGGATCAGATCATCGGATCCATGCGAGCGAACCTTGAGGATCGTCAGAGAATCCTCGCTCAGCAGGAGCAGATCATGGCCGACCTGGCCACCAGCCGGGAGAGGATCCAGCGCATCATGGAAACCCTGGCCGGAGTGATCACACCGATGGTCGTTCTCGCCGCCGCGATCTGGGTCGGTTTGCTGGCGATGGCCAATGTCCGCGAGCGGCAAACCGAAATCGGGCTGCTCCGCGCGATCGGCAAGAGGACGGGGGCGATTGCCGCGCTGTTTCTCGGCAAGGCCGTCTTGCTGGGATTGCTGGGCGCCGTGGCGGGCGCGGCATTGGGCACGTGGATCGGACAGTGGTTTGGCTCTCATGCTCTGCACGCGGTGACCAGCCAGCCGGCCATCCACTACGAACTGCTGCTGTCCGCTCTCTTAGGCGCCCCGTTGGTCACAATGCTGGCCAGCTATCTGCCGACCCTCTCGGCGCTCGTGCAAGATCCGGCCGTCGTCTTGCGGGAAACGTGAGCAAAGCGGAAAGCCAAGAGTCCAGAGTCGAATGTCAAGAGCCGAGTTGCTGATAACCACTCGCCAAGGTTCTTGTCAGGGCCTCTTATTCTCTTGCCGATGTCCGTTCGCGCCGCGCGTCGGTTCGCCGTTGCGCCTCGGCCCACAGTCGTGCCAGAATCGTGCCCGTACACATGCAGCCGAAGGTATAGATGGCCGCCGGCAGCGCGGCGCCCGGTTCGTCGGGAAACAACCGCATGGCCAGGGTAGTGCCCAATCCGGCATTCTGCATTCCGATTTCCAGGGTGAGCGCTCTTCGCATCGATTCGGGAAGCCCCAGCGTAACGCCGCCGAAATAACCGGCCAGGTAGCCGCCAAGATTGACCGCCAGCAGGGCGCTGAACACGGGGGCCTGCACTTGGGAGAGCATTTCACGATTGGCCGCTACGACGACGGCAATGATCCACAGGATCGTGAGGTTGGCGATGATTGCTCCCATGCGGCTCGCGACGGCGCGCCATGCGGTGAATAGCCGGGACAACTGATATCCGCACACCACCGGCAGAACGACCATCCAGCATAGATCTCCGCAGACCTTCAGGGCGGGAAAATCTTCCACCATGTGCCCAACCGTAAGCCACAGCGTCCAGGGTACGACCAGCGGCGAGAGGATCGTGGCTGAGGTGGTCAGGCCGACCGAGTAGCTGACGTTGCCGCGTGCGATCAGCGTCAGGACATTGGACGCCATCGCGCCGGGAACACAGCCGACCATGATGATCCCAATCAACCACGGTCCCTCCAGCCCGAACAACTTCCCCAAACCGAAAGCCAACAACGGCATGGCAGTGTACTGGATCGCCGTGCCGGCAATCACCATCGGCCAGCGCCGCACGACCAAGCCGACTTCTTCTCTCGGCAGCAGCGACCCGACCGCAAGCATGGTGACGGCGATCAAGATCCCGAGCCACGCGCCCCCGGCGAGAAACGGATCGGCGACGCGCGTGGGGTCAAACCATCGCGGCCAATGATAGGCGACAAACGAGAGTGCCACCAGCCACAGAAGCAACCATCGCTCCAAGGCGGTCTGCAGAGCATTGAGCGAAAGTCGGGGCATGGTTGGAACCCGTAGGAAAGGGAGGGTGAGAGCTCAAACTGCACTTCATCCGTTTGGCCCCATCTGCGATACTACCCCCCAATGTACGTCAGGCTTTCCGGCCTGACCAGAGTGTGTACGTCAGGCTTTCCAGTCTGGCCGGAATGCAGGGCCAGCCCGGAGACACCCTGATGGTAAAACGGCTTCAGGCTGGAAAGCCTGACGTGCGGGGAGTAACGAAGATGGAACGTTCGAGACCATTGAGGCTATTCCTTTCGGCGGGTGAGCCCAGTGGGGATCTGCACGGCGCCAATCTGGTTCGCCAGTTACGCGAGCGATACGCCGATCTGGAGGTCGTCGGCTACGGCGGGCCGCAAATGGCCGCCGCCGGATGCCGGCTCCATGAGGATCTGACCGCGCTGGCCGTGATGTGGTTTTTCCGCGTGCTGCTGAATCTGCACCGATTCCTCGGCCTCGTCAGTCGCGCGGATCGCTATTTCCGCCACCAGAAACCGGACGCTGTCATCCTCATCGACTATCCCGGATTCAATTGGTGGATCGCGCGCCGAGCGAAGGCGCACGGGATTCCCGTCTTCTATTTCGCGCCGCCTCAGATTTGGGCATGGGCCCGCTGGCGGGTCAAGAAGATGCGTCGCCTGGTCGACCATGTGCTGTGCGGACTGCCGTTCGAGGCCGAATGGTTTTGCCGGCATCACTGTAACGCGGTCCTGGTAGGACATCCCTTCTTCGACGAAGTCCGCCCGGCGCAATACGATGGCGCGTTTCTCGACCAGTACCGATGCGAAACCGGTCCGCTGGTGACGATTCTGCCCGGTTCGAGGACTCAAGAGGTCGTGGGCAATCTGGAAATGATGCTGCGGGCCGCCGGGCGCATTCAAGCGGCTGTTCCCGATGTTCGTTTCGCCATAGCCGCTTTCAAGCCCATGCATGCGGAGATGGCAGCAGACGAAGTGTCCGCCAGCGGTCTTTCCGTAAGAATTCACGTCGGCAAAACACCAGAACTGATGCGATTGTCCGATTGCTGCATGGCCGTCTCGGGATCAGTGTCGCTGGAATTGCTCTGTCAGACGAAGCCGACGGTAATTCTGTATCGGATCGGGCGAGTGGCCTATCTGGTTCAGGCAATCTTTCGCAAAGTGAAGTACATCACCCTGGTGAATTTGCTGGCCGCCGAGGATCCGTTTTCCGACAGCGCAGCCGATGAGCATCCCGAGCAAGCGATGTTTCCGGAGTTTCTTACCTGCACAGACAAGTCGGAAGCGATTGCCGCGCAGGTGATTCAGTGGTTGAAGGATCCGATCGCACTGGGCCAACGGGTTGAACAACTGAGCCGTCTGAAGGCGACGGTCGCGCAGGGGGGCGCGGCAGGCCGCGCGGCCGACTATATTCTCCACGCACTGGCAAACGAGCCCGCGAAGAGCCCGCGGCCGCACTTCCCTGTGCGTCCGGCTCTCGAGCCCGTCCGGAATGGAGTGTCAGTCCGGAATGCCTGACGCACTTTCGCGCCGAGCTTCCGTGCTTCTTATCTATCTTGCCCATTTGTGATACAATTCTCCGCGCGGCACCCTCGTGCGCGCCGTTGACATCTCGGACAGACCGGAGGAGCGAACGAGTGATTCTGGGTGAACCGCCGCGGTCCGCGTATGACTTGCATTTTCGTCTCTTCGGAATTCCCGTTCGCGTTCATCCGCTGTTCTGGCTGTTGACCGTGCTGTTGATGGCCCGCAGCCTGCTCGAAACGACCAACGCGCGCGACTTCCTAGCCATGTTGCTTCCTTGGCTGTCGGCGGTCTTCGTATCCGTTCTCATCCACGAGTTGGGACATGCGGCCGCCATGCGGTTCTACGGTCGCCGCCCCTGGATTACCCTCTATGCGATGGGCGGATTGACCTCGTCGCAGCAGGACGGTTTCTACGGCAGCGCCAAGAGCGCAACTCTAAGGGAAATCGTGATTTCGGTCGCTGGCCCCGCGGCGGGATTCGTTCTGGCGGCGACGCTGGCGCTGGCCGTGCGGTTGAGCGGACACGCGATTTTTTTTCAGTTCGGATGGCCCATCGGACTGATCCTTGACATGGAACCGATCGGCAGCGCGTTGTTGAGCGACTTCATCTACTATCTGCTTTTCGTCAGCATTTACTGGGGAGTGCTCAATCTACTGCCGATCTATCCGTTGGATGGCGGGCAAATTGCGCGAGAGGTTTTTTTGGCGTGGGATTCTCGCGAAGGGATACGACGTTCGTTGATGCTCTCCGTGATCAGCGCCGCCGCACTGGCGGCGATCGGCTTGCTGTTGTGGCAGAGTTTATTCGTTGCGATCCTCTTCGGATACATGGCGTACACGAGTTACACAGCGCTTCAGTCGTACCGGCAACATTGGTAACAGACGCGCGTGATGTGCATCGACGAAAAATTTTTTTGAAAATTTTGCCTCTTTGGCCATAGAAAGTGTTGCATTGTTTCGTAAAATGGGTACAACATACGCATAACAAGTTCCTTCGAGCAAGTAAACTTCTCACTGGGCAAGGAAAAAAGGAACTTGACCTGAGGAGATTACTGAGAAGGTAGTTGGTTGTCTTGTTAAAGGGCGAGGTTGGACGGTTGGCCTAACCCAGCAAGAGGCGCCGGGAAAGATCTCGCCAGAACCCTTGGACGGAGGTTTTGCTGTGCCCAAGAAAAAGGCAGCCAAGAAAAAGGCTGCAAAGAAGGTGGCCAAGAAGAAGGTCGCGAAGAAGAAGGTGGCCAAGAAGAAAGGCACCAAGAAGGTCGCCAAAAAGAAGGCCGCTAAGAAGAAGACTACCAAGAAGAAGGCTGCTGCGGCAGCCACCGCGTAACAGGCACATTTGACCGCTGATGCGAAGCAGCGATCGAAGGGCTTTGGCCTAAGGGTTGAAGCTTTGTGCCCGCAACGACGAGAAAGGGCCGCCGAGGACGGATGACTTGGCGGCCCTAATTTCTTTCTTGGCAAGCAGTTACGCACAAGCGAACCGATCACGCCGCATACGTTCCGCTTGCCACAAGGGAGCTTTGCCTCAGGAGATTCGCCTTGCCGCAAAGTCCTGCTCGGCAAGTGGGATCTGCGTCAACGCGGTACGGGAATGTCGCGATACCAGAAGACCAGAGCCGCCGCGATGTAGCAGGCCAGACCAAGCGCCACGAGGGTAAGATCGTAGCGGATCGTCTGCCCCCATCCGTCCCGCGAAAGGATCAATGTCTGCGGTTCGAACGCGCTGAGAAAGCTGAACCAACCGAGCCATCGTCCATCGGGCCACATCCGCGCCACCAACTTGACGATGAGCGAAAGCACAAAAAATACGCCGGCGCGCCAGATGGTTCGCCAGCGATCATGCTCGAAGGCCGAGAGAAATGCCGTGGCGCCGGCAAGGCAAAAGGTCATCGCGAAGAGGTTGGTGGAACCGGACAGAAACGGCGCCAGCGTCACCGTACCGTGAAACTTCACCGTCGTCAGACCCAAGGCGAGCCCGGCGAAAACGGAAAACGCCAAGACAATCGAACCGATGGCCGTCACCACCGCCGGTGCGATCATCACGCTGATTCGCCAAACCGGCAGGGTCAGCAGGTGTTCCATCGTGCCCCGCGCAATCTCACCGGCGACAACATCGGAGCCTCGCCCGATTGCCCATCCCGTGCAAATTAACAGCGTAACGACGTGGACGTAGAGAAAACTGAGCTGCCCGGCGGGTGAAGCGAGTTGGTTCAGCGGCACGCCCATCATCGGGCGAAAGAAATTGGGCACGAAGTCCAAGAGACTCGCCCATGCCCCCAATTCGAGAAAGCTCATCAGCCAGACGAAGAGCCAGCAGAACAGGCAGAGAACCAACGCGCTGGCGACCATTTGCCGCCACGCGTCCGCTACCGCCTTCTTCCACAGAGCCCGGTTCATTCCAGTACGTCACCCGTCCCCCTTCTCCGACGTCTTCTCCAGGATCTCCAGCAACACCTGGTCCGGCTCGATCCCTTCCGCCTGGGCTTCAAAATTCAGAATCAACCGATGCCGCAGAGCCGGCAGATAGACGCGACGGACATCCTCGAAGCTGACATTGTAACGCGCGTCGAGCAGTGCCCGTACCTTAGCCGCCAGGGCAAGCGCCTGCGCCGCGCGCGGGCTCGCGCCCCAACGGACAAACTGGCCGGTAACCGGCAAGGCGAACTCGCCGCCCGGGTGTGTCGCCAAGACGAGCCGGACGATGTAATCCTGGAGATGTTGGGCCAGGATCACTTCCCGCACCAAGCCCTGCCAGCCGCGGATCTCTTCGCCGTCCATTACCTTGCTCGGCTGCACGATTTCCTGGCGCGTGGTGCGATCGACGATCCGCGTCAACTCCTCGCGGTTGGAGTAGCCGACGACGAGTTTGAAAAAAAAACGATCCAACTGGGCTTCGGGGAGGGGGTACGTCCCTTCCTGCTCGATCGGGTTCTGCGTGGCCATCACCAGAAACGGCTTCTTCAACTCGTAGCGCGTGCCGGCGGCGGTGATGGCGCCTTCCTGCATCGTTTCCAACATGGCCGACTGCGTCTTGGGCGTGGCGCGATTGATCTCGTCGGCCAGGCAGATCTGGGTGAAGATCGGGCCGCGCTGGAACTCGAAGAAGCGGCGGCCGTCCGGGGTTTCCATCACCATGTTCGTGCCGAGAATATCGGCCGGCATCAGGTCCGGGGTGAATTGGATCCGCGAAAAATCGAGATCGAGCACCTGGGCGAGCGTGCGGACCAGCAGCGTCTTCCCCAGCCCGGGCACACCCTCCAGCAGGCAATGCCCGCCGACAAACAAGCAGGTGAGCACTCCGTGAACGATCTCATCATGCCCCACGATCACCCGGCCGATCTGTTCCCGCACCGCGGAGTACCGGTCGACGAACTGCTGGGCTCGCTGCTGCATCGTTTCCGCAACGGTCATTACTGGGTTCCCTGTGCTGGTGAGTTGTGCCAGCAGTCCGGCTGCTCCAAGCAGCCGGGCTGCCAAGTATCATTGCTGTTGACTATCACGTTCTTTCCAGGCTTTCTTCTTCGCTTTCAAGAGCCGTGCCGTGTAGCTTTCTTCTTCCTTTTCCAGGGCGAGGCCGGGCTGCTGTCGCGGCGGCGCAGGGCCGGGAGCATCGGATTGTTTGAATTCTTCCACTTCCACGCCGGCCGCCGGCGGTCGTTCGGCCTCGAAACGAGCAGCGGCCCGGAGTTGATCCACCTGCTGCGTGACCTCGGCCTTGCGACTACGCAGCCGCTGGATCGTCTCCGGCTGCGGCGCCGCGGGTGAGCGATGGAGGATGCGGTCGCGTACGCGGCCGGCCAGCGGCGGCAGCCAGGCAAAGCTCACTTGCACGCGGCGGACGAAAACGTCGAAGAAGAACAGGCAGCCCGCGAGAAACACCAGGTGGAACCAGATGTCCTGGCTACTGGTGGCCTTGGGCAGATCGTGGCGAAAGCTGTTTACGTCGAGCGCCGGTTTAGCCTCCCTGGTGTCTTTCGGCAACGGCACAAGCTGGCCGGCCGCGCCCCCCTCCGGGACGAGCCGAGCGAGTTGCTCCAGCAGGCTGAGGTTAACCGGTTTGGCGTGGAACTCGTCGGAGTAGGGCACACTGACGCCGGTGCGGATCGCCGCCTTGCCGCCGCCGGGATTGACCATGAGGAAGTAGCTGCCGGAGTCGCGGGCGGGAAAGGCGCCCTCATAGCGGCCCGGCGCCGTCTGCGAGATTTTCATCGGCAGCGGTTCGAGGCCGGGGCCGACGACGGTGCCGGACATGTCCAGAAAGTTGAGAAACTCGTCGTTCTTGTCCAAAGCGGTGACCACGAGTCGAACCTCTCCGTCGGCGACGTCGGTCGCCACGACGAAGTTCCCCTCGTCGCCTGCGGGCCGCATCGACCAACCGATCATCTGTCCGAAAAACTTGTCGTAGTTTTCCCAGCCGGTCCAGGCCGAAGCCCAGCGGGCGCCGCAGTCGGTGGTGAAGGCAACGGTCTTGCCCAGCCCGAAGGTCCAGCTTGCCAGAATCGTGGCGTTCTTCTCATTCGCCGGCTGCGGTGAGACGAGCGAGACTTCGACGAGCGGGTTCTCCTTGACGCTGGTCATCACGAAACCGTGGGTCAGCGGCAGCGAACCTTCGATGCCGCCGAGCATTTCATGCGGGAAGCGGATTTCGGGCCGCACACCGCTGCGGCTCTCGAAGATCAGCGGCTGGGCCACGCGGCGGGCTTCGCGCTGGAAGATCCGCGGCAGGGCCCTGGGATTGTTGACTTTGTAGAATTTGCCGCCGGTATCCTGGGCCAGCTTGTCGAGCACGCGGCTTTCGGCCGGACCGTGCGCCCCCACCGCCACAGTCGACACCGTCACCTTCTGGTTCACTAGCGCCCGAATCACTCCGCGGCTGGGCGGCGAAGGATCGCCGTCGCTGATGATAATCATGTGCTTGATCGCCGCATCTTGAACGCGCGCAAACTCTTTCTGAGCCAGCACCATGGCCGGATCGAAGTCGGGCATGTCGCCGGGCGTCATGCGGTCCATGCGGGCGAGCATTTGCTGGCGGTTGCCGCCGACGACCCGCAACCCGCCCCACAGCCATTGCTCGCGTCCCGTCCAGTGGACCACGCCGCAGTAGTCTCGCTCTCCGAGTGCTTTAAGGGCTTCGCGAGCGATGATCTTTTGCCAGTGGTTGCCCTCGGGAATCTCACAGGCATGCATCATCATCGCCAGCGCCCCGCGTGGGACCACTTTGGCGCTCTTGATCTGGAAATCGACCGGCATTGCCTGCTCCAATTCGGTATTGGTCCAGCCGCCGGCGCCGAAGCTGTTGGGCCCGCCGAGCATCACCAGGCCCGCGCCCATCTGCTGCGCGTTGCGGACGAGCATTCGGATCTGATCCTCGGTGAAATGTTCGCGAGGGACGTTGCCCAAGAGCACCGTGTCGAACTGCTGCAACTCGGCGAGTCCGCTGAACGCCTGATCGCTCCCCCGCACGCTCACTTCGAGGTTTCGCAAGCGAAGTGCCTGGGCGAGCCGCTCAAATTGACCGGGAGACTGCGGATCCTCGATCAACAGCACCTGCCCCTTGCCGCGGACGTGCGTGAACGTGGTGGCGCGGTTGTTCTGTCGCATCGTGTCGTCCTCGGGCCGCTCGGGGACGAACTCCGCCTCGTAGGTGTAGAAGCTGGGAGCGTCGATCTGCTGACGGACGGTATACACGCGCTTGCCCGGCGGCAGGGAGATCGCCTGGTCGCTGATAATGCGGGCCTGGTCGCCGGCTCGCTGGCGGATGACCAACCGCCCGTGTACTGCCCCGGAATCGCCGTCAGCCGAATCCTTGGTGTTGGTCACGACGATCTTCATATCGAACGGCTGTCCGCGACGAATGTCGCTGGGGATCGTCACGCGCTCGACGATAACCTCGCCCTGCCGGTCGAACCGCACCGGGACGACGTCGATGCCGACGCCCGCCCCCGCCAGTCCGCGAGCCTGCTCGACGGCGTCGCCCATGTTTTCGTTGCCGTCGCTGACAACGACGATTCGCCGCGCCGCGTCTTCGGGAAACGACGCCTGGGCAAGCCGCATCGCGCCGGCCAGATTGGTGTATTCGGGATCGAGGAGGCTCTCGACCAACAGCGGCATCTTTACGTCGTCGTCGAAGGGGGGGATCTCGATCGCAGCCTCGCGGCCGAAAACGACCACCCCCGCGCGGTCGCGGTGCTCGCGGTGTGCTTCGATCGCCGCATTGACGTAGAGGATCATCGCGCGGCGCTGCTCGGCGGGAATGCTGAGCGATTGGTCGAGCAGATAGATCACCGTGAGCCGGTCGCTGCTATGGACCATCTGGATCCCGGCAAGCGCGAAAACGAACAGCGCCGTAACCAGGCTCCGCAGCCCGACCGTGAACCAGCGTCGCCACCGTCCCAGCACTCCCATCCGCCGGAAGCTGAACCACCATAGAATCGGTATCAGCGCCAACAGCGTCAGATACCAGGGCGATTCGAAGCTGATCGAGTATTCCAGCATCCTGTCCGTCTCAAGCGGCATGGCGGTTCAACTCGGCGAGCAGTTCTCCTGTATAGCCACTTCGAGCGGGTGGCGTCAATGGAGAGGCGCTCGCGTCCTCGCCGACCCTCCCGACATTCTGACGTCCTTTCTCCAGGGAAAGCGGCAAATTGCCGTAGCCCAGGCGGCCTCTGCGATCTCCGCGGGGCCAGAAATCGTTGGGGATTGAGAAAAGTCGCCAATGGCCTGGAAGTTGCTGAACCATGTATCGGTGCATTGGCCCCGGTTCCCGCCACGCGCCAACAACCGGCTTGCTTTGTAGTGCGCCGGATCCGTCGCAACCACCCTCTTTCTGGGAGGCAGAAACAATGAGAACGATTCGCTACTCACTTTTCTTCGCGGTTGTGCTGGCGGCGATCTTAGTCGCGACGCGCGCTTGGTCCCAAGACGGCCTCGGAGAACGAATCGGCCAGACGATTGACAAAGCCGCGGAGCAAGTGCGGCAGGAGGCCGGTGAATTGGCGGAAGACCTTCGTGCAGGTTTTGCCAAGGCCAAGAATGCCGTGGACCGGATGAGCTTGGAAGCGAGGGTGTACGCGAGGCTCCATTGGGATAAAGCTCTCGGCGATGCCGAGCTATCCGTCGATATCGAAGACGGCGCCGTGGTGGTCGACGGGGTGGTGAGTAGCGACGAGGCGCGGGTGAAGGCCGGTCGCTTGGCGGAGGACACGGTGGGTGTCGCGCGGGTGGTCAATCGGCTGAAGGTCGCTACGCCGGCGCAGCGATAATGGGACGGCTCATCCGGGTTTCTTGTGGACAAAAAGTGGTGACCAATAGTCTCCATGTATAGATGGACTGCCGCAAATTCGCCTGAACACCAGGCACTTCCATAGAATCCATCGACAACACGCATAGGCCTGCTCGGAAAACCGCAGGCTCCTGGCTATGCGCTGCAAGACGCGGAACAGAGAAGAGGCACCGGTACTTTTGTTCGGAGTACCGGTGCCTCTTCTCTGTTCACGGGTTTCCCGAGCCATGCGAGGTCGCCGGACCATCGGCAGGCGTAGGGATGCACTGGCTGACGACATCCCAACGGACCCGTTATGCACTGTTTTTACCCACAAGAAACCCGGAAGAACCAATGGGGCAAACAAATAGGGTTGATGGTAGCAGGCGGACTGCTTGCGCGCGCCAGTTGTATTCGGGCTTCTACGGACAAACCCGCACCGCGCCGCGCCCGCCGAGGTCGTCCAGCGCACCGATCAACCCAGCGACCATTTCCTCCGAATGCCCGCAGGTCAGGCTGATTCGCAAACACGACTCCCCGTCGGGCACCGTGGGCGGGCGAATGGCCGGAACGTAGTAACCCCGCTCAAGCAGCGACTGCGAGATGGCGACCGCTCGCCCTGGTTCGCCGACGACGAGCGGGATAATCTGGCTGGCGGAGTTTACCACGTTCCAGCCGTGCTCGTTCAATTGGCGGCGAAGTTGCCCGGCGCGTTGGAGCAATCCCTGGCGGCGCCATGGTTCGTCGCGGACGATTTCGAGTGCCGCTCGTCCCGCCGCCGCCATGGCCGCCGGCGGGGCGGTCGAAAACAGATACGGCCTGGCCCGATTCACGAGCCACTCGATCAGCACGCGGCTGCCGGCGATAAAACCGCCCACGGATCCCAATGCTTTGCTGAGCGTGCCGATACGGATCGGGATGCGATCGTCGACGCCCAACTGCTCGGCCACGCCGCGTCCGTGGTCGCCGAATACACCGGTGGCATGCGCTTCGTCGATCAAGAGCATCGCTTCATGTCGCTCGGCCAGATCAGCGAGTTCCACCAGCGGCGCGAGATCTCCATCCATGCTGAACAGGCTGTCGGTCACGATCAGTCGCCGTCGATAGCCGGTCGATCTGCCCAGCAGCCGCCGCAACCGCTGGCAATCGGCATGGGAATAGGAGCGAACGTCCGCGCGCGATAACCGGCATCCGTCCAGCAGACTGGCGTGATTCTTACGATCGGTGAAAACGACGTCGCCCGGCCCGGCCAGGGCGGCGATCGAGCCGCTGTTGGCGGCAAAACCGGACGGCGCCAACAAAGCGGCTTCCGTGCCTTCAAACTCCGCCAATTGGATTTCCAGATCGCGGTGTTCGTGCGAATAGCCGGAGATCAACGGACTGGCGCCGCTGCCCCAGCCATTGGCTAGCGCCGTACGCGCCGCCTCCGCCAGACGCGGGTCGGCGGCCAGCCCCAAGTAGTCGTTGGAACTGAAATTGACCAGGCGACGGCCGTCGAGTGCCAGTTCCGCGGTCTGAGGGCCGGATCGGACGGATCGACGGCGCCAGAGGCCACTTTCTCGGAGATCTTCGGATTGCTTTTCGATCCAGGCGAGCGATCGAGGGGAGTTTGCCATAAGAAAGTAAGTCAGGCTTTCCAGCCAAACAATGCGCTCCGGTCAGGCTGGAGCGCCTGACGTACTTTTGCAAGACTATCCTGTCACAATTCCCTCGTCAATCGCCGCTCTATTGTCACGGACAAGTTCTTCGTTCAGAATTAGAGGTAATGCGCACCGTTTCTTGCTGAATCGCGTCAATAATCACCCCTTTACTGAACAACGAGGGAGCCATGACGAAGAAAACCGATCGCCGCAATTTCTTAAGCAAGACCGTCCTGGGTACGGCCGGGGCCGGCGCCCTCTATTCGATGGAGGAACGGATCCTTCTGGCGGCCATGCAAGATGGGACGAACGCGACGCCGGCAAACCAGGCGGCCGCACCCGGACAGTTCCCTTGTGGCAAGATCGGCAATCTCACGATCAGCCGACTGATCATGGGCGGGAATCTGATCGGCGGATGGGCTCACAGCCGCGATCTGATCTATGTCTCGAAGCTCTTTCAGTCGTACAACACCGAAGCGAAGGTCTTCGAGACGCTCGAGTTGGCCGAGCAGCAGGGCATTAATACGATCCAACTCGATCCGCGTTGCCAGGATGTCTTCGTGAAGTATCGGAAAGCGCGGGGCAGCAAGATGCAGAGTTTGTTCTGCATCGCGCCCGATGCCAACGAGACCAAGATGCGCGACCAGATCCGCACGGTGATGGACAAGGGGGCGACGTTTCTCTATACCCACGGCGGAGTCACCGATCCGCTGACGATGACGCGCCAATACGACGTGATCGGCAAGGCCATCGACGCGATGAAGGCGGAAGGGGTGCCCGCCGGCGTGGGCGGTCACGCCCTGGAGACCGTGATGGCCTGCGAGGAGCAGAAGCTCAATCCCGATTTCTACGTGAAGACATACCATCTCGACCGCTACTGGTCGATGAGCCCGGAGGAGCAGCGCGAACCGTTCTGCTGGTTCAAGCCGCAGAAAGCGGGGCACGACGAATATCACGACAACATGTGGTGCCTCAACCCGGACGAGACGGTCGAATTCATGGCAAAAGTCGCCAAGCCCTGGATCGCCTTCAAAACACTGGCTGCCGGAGCGATTCCGCCGCGGATGGGTTTCTCTTCGGCGTTCCGCAACGGCGCCGATTTCATCTGCGCCGGCATGTTCGATTTCCAGGTCGCCGAAGACGTGAAGGTCGCCTTGGATGCCATCGCGAAATGCGACGAGCGGAAGCGGCCTTGGCTGGCGTAAGGCTTTGGCAGTGCGTAATAGCCTTAGCAGCCCGGCTGCTCAGTGCGAGACCTTCGAATTACGACCGTCGCGAGGCGGCGTGTTGGGCAAAGTGAGGCGGGCGGATCGCAGGTTCGAGATCGGCGGCGATGCGGGCAAGTTCGACCGCCGATTCCACTCCCATTTTCTCAAAGACCGATGCCTTTAACCGGTCAACAGTCCGCATGCTCACATTCAGCATGCGCGCGAGTGTCTTGTTCGGCTCGCCGGTCAGGAGGAGCTGCACCACCTGCCGCTCGCGCTCGCTGAGCGCGTCGAATCGTCTCACGACGGCCGTTCGAAGTTGCTGTTTCTTCTGCGCTGAGCGGGCCTGCTCAAGCCCACTTTCGATGGCTTTCTCAATGGCTTCTCGAGAGCAGGGTTTTTCCAGTACGGTGAGGGCGCCCCGCCGCATGGCCTCCACCGTAGAATTGACGTCGGCATAGCCCGATATCACGATAATCGGAAACGCCAACCGCATCTCCGCCAGAGCGTCCTGCAATTCGAGGCCACTCATTCCACCCATTCGAAGGTCGGCCATAAGGCAGCCGGGGGGCAGAGTGGGCGCAAGAGCGACAAACTCTTCGGCGGAGGAGAATGTCCGGCAATCGATCCCCAGAGACCATGCCAGTGCAGCGATGCTGTTTGCAGCGTTGGGGTCGTCATCGACAATGTATAGCGCAACGTCCGCTCGAGCCAAGAAGCACCTCCGTTCTGCCGTCGGTGGCTGCAACATCAACCAGAGGTCTGGTATTCTCCTTTATCGAGACACAAGTCACGTACTGTTCACCGAAACCAACATAAGCAGATTTCGGTTTGCCGCCTTCCCCCTCCCACACTCGGTTGGCTAAGTTCACTTGGCAATGAATGGGTCAATATTATGGGCGAACACTACCGGCCACCAGGAAGTGATTTTAGTGCGTCCGGTGGTATGGCGTACGGTTTGAATGGGTACAGACAGGATGCATCGCACAGCTTGATGGTGGCATCCAGGCTCTGCTGATTTCTACCGAATTCCCTGCGATTCAAGTCGGTTAATTTCCAACTGCCAGCTCCGGCGTTGTTCGTCGGTCACCGTGGGGTCGGGCAGGAGCGAGCGGCGAGTGCAGTTGGCCAGTGCCTGAAGCGTCTGGTAGCGGCGGGCGAGTTCGATGGCCGGCGGAAGATGGTCTGCCACGATCTCGGCCACCGCGTCCATCGAGGCGGGCGATTTCGCTCTGAGCGTCGATCGCAGCGAGGCGAACGCAGCGGCGGAGTGGCCTTCGGTGAGCTTGTCGAGCCGATCGATCGCCGCGTCGTCGATATCCGGCAAGAGCCCGCGGAGAACCCAACCAAGGAACTCCCGGCGATCGTCCCCTTCGGGATCGAGCACGGGGATAATCAGGTCGCCGACGCGTCCGGGGCGGCGGATATCGGGCGATAGCAAATGAATTCTCGCCGTCATCAAGAGCCAGAGAACCTTGCCCCGCAGGCGCGTGTCGGACATCATTGCCTGGATTTTTCCGGTAAGCCGCCGCTCGGTGGTATGGGCCTCCGGGCCGACGCCGCCGAACTGCGTATCGGCCTCGTCGACGAAGATCAGCACGCGGTCCAGCGCCTCAAGCGTGCGGCGCAATCGTTCGAAAATCACGTCGGTTTGGCCGAACCATTGGCTGCGGATGTTTTTGAGCACGAGCACGGGCATATCCAATTCGCCGGCGACCGCCTCGAAAATGAACGTCTTCCCGCCGCCGATCGGCCCGGCCACCGCCGCTCCCGGCAGCGCCCGGTCGGCCGGGGCGCGAAACCGCGGCAAGAGTTCGTCGCGGAGAAACTGCTTCAAGCGCGAGAACCCAATCACGTCGTCCAGCGTGTGGGAGGGCTTCTTGAACTCCACCACGTCTTCGCCGATCTGCCCTTGGATAAACTCCTCGACTTTGCCGATCGTTTGCGCCGCGGTGAGAGGTTCCTGAGTATATCCCGCTCCGATCAGGAGTTGCCGCAGGGCGTGGATCGACAGCCCGGCGGTATAAGCAGCCAGCTCGGACGGCGCGGCCCAGAGCTTGGGTGTGGCACTGGCCGTCGACAGAAACGATTCGATGTAGTGCAACCGGTCCGCCGAGTTGGGCGGAGGAATCTCGACCGGCAGAACCTGCGGGAGGCGCGAAACCCGCGGGTGGACCAGGCTCCGCGACTCGGCAATCAGACACACCGAATCGCGGCCACCCAAGAAGGCGGGATCGCTGAACCAGTCCTGCACGATGCTGATGCGGTGCACCTGCCGGTCATTGAGCGCGGCGACGTCGCCGCTGCCGGCCGGCAGGAGCATGTCGGCCGCCTCGATATAAATCAGCAGATTGCCCAGACCGGAAGACCGCGAGCAGATCGTCATTTGCCGCAGGGCTTCCAGGGCGAGCGTTGGGTTGCCGATCGCGTCGACGAGCAGCCGCTCGAATTCCGTCCCCAGCCGTTCCATCTCCGACGGTCCCTTGCTCCTCAGTTCCCGGATCAAGAGCGAATCGACGTCGGCGCCGGCCTTCCAGGCGATCCAGGCGTTCTTCAGCTTATCGCGATGGTCGAGGAGGCGGATTGGGCCGTTCAGTTCGTAGACCAGCCGGATCAAGCCGGCGGCGCTCGACTTCTCGCAAAGAAACGGGATCAAGGGAACGTACTGAACGCCGTTAAAGAACAGATCGTGGACGTTGCCGCAGAGGATCACGCTCCGCGACTGGTCGGAATTGAAGATGCGAGCCAGCCGGCTGTAGAAGTCGTAGGTATGCTCAGTCACGGTTTTTTCCCTTCGGCTGAACAGCCTTGCATGATTTTGGCGCGGGCAAAAACGGTCGTGTGGCACTGCTTGGAGTTCAGTGCGTTGTCCATCAGCAAATACGTCTCCACAACTCCAAGCAGTGGGCGCGCCGCGCCAAGAGGCGATGCACACTGCTTGGGATTGTGGCACGTGCCTCGCCAATGGAGAACCCGTCCAATCCCAAGCAGTGCCACACACGTCGACAACGACTTCAAATCCCCACGACGTCTCGCCACGTCTTCGCCATTAGCGCGTGTCCGGCCAGCGTCGGATGCACTCCGTCGGCGGCCCAGTATTGCGGCTCTGCCCGCTTCACGGCCTCGTCGAACATCGACTGGAACGGAACCAGCGTCAACTTCATCTCTTCGGCGACTTTCCGAGCCGCCGCGCGACGCTGCTCAAACTCCGGGAACCAGCTTTCGTTCACCGCTCCACAACGGAGAACGAACGGTTCGCAAACGACGAGCCGGACAGCGGGCAAGGCTTGGAGCGTTTGACCGAGCAGCGCACGGTAACCGCTTTCGTAGTCGGCGACGGTTCCCTCGTAGCGGCCGGCCAACTTGTGCCAGAGGTCGTTTACCCCGATGAGGATACTGAGAACGTCGGGCTTCAGCGCCACGGCGTCATCTTGCCACCGCGCGGCCAGGTCGGGCACCTTGTTGCCGCTGATGCCGCGGTTGAAAACCTTCAGATCCGCCTCCGGATACTCGGCTAAAATCGCCGCCGCTGCGAGGCAGGGATAACCGCGGCCCAGACCGGGCGAGGCATTGGGACCGTCCGACTTGCGATCCCGGTGGGCGTCGGTGATTGAGTCGCCCTGGAAGAGGATCACGCCGCCGGAGCGCGGCTTCGTCCTCTCCTTCTCAGTGGCCGGCAATTGCCGGCCCGTCGCCGCCGCGACGGCCAAAGCGCCGCCGGAGACCAAAGTGCCTTGGAAAAACCTGCGACGGGTGATGGAGGAGTTCTTCATGGTTTTCGGTCCTTGTTTTGATTCTTGAAGACGAAGGCGAGCGGCCGAGATGAAGTTGCGTCATCGAGGGGGTCGGGAGTCTTTTTCCGTATCGGCCGCCCGCGGGCGGCCGATACGGAAAAAGACTC
>JAAYEH010000119.1 GCA_012728855.1 Rhodopirellula sp.
GCCGCCTTGGAGCAGCGCGAGGACCAGCCCTTCCGCGGAGCCTTGGAAGGCGGCATCGACCAGGCGGCGGACGAGGCGGGGCAGGACCTTGTCGCGAGGATAGGTGGCTGAGTAGAGGTAACTCCCCTCGCGGACCCGATGTCGCAACCAGCCCTTCTCCTCCAGCCGCGTGACCATTGTGGAAACGGTGTTCCTCGCGACAGCCCTGCGGGTCGAAAGGACTTTCCACACATCACCGACGGTGGTCTCGCCCCGATCCCAAATGATGTTCATGATCTCCAACTGAGCGTCGGACAGCGGCGGAGGCAGCGATGTGGCCATGGCGAGCCCTCTTTCGGGTGCAACTACACATGTAGTCGATTATACCGACAGATGTGGGCGCGTCAAGTGGCCGGCTGGCCCTGCTTGTGTTGCCCGCACCCAGCGTATTCGGCAGCTTTCGGTGTGGCTGCTCGGCGTTGAACGGGCGAACCATGTGACTCAAGCTTACCGCAACGCCGAGCAGTGTTGCGCCCGGAACGGCCGCTCCATCAGAACCGCTCGGCGTTGTGGACGCCCAAGGAGATCGCTTCGTGCTGTTTCGCCTCCTCGTTGGTTCCCGCTGGTTCCGATGCTCGTGAGTCGGGCATGCACTGCCAGGCGACTCGCTGCTTGGAATGGAAAGGCTGTCTCATCAGAATCGGGATTCTGTAGCCCCGATCGAATGAACGTCATCGGGTATCAGGAAATCGAAAGGGAGACGCCAGATCCTGCTCCGCTCCATCACTGCTTGCGATTGTGGTGAGCGCTTCTCGTATGGAGAATCGAGTCAATCGCAAGCAGTGGCACACAAATGCGTCGGTCGTCCAAGTTCGAGGTACGAGGCGCGCCGGCTACGGGAAGAGGCCGCCACGGCCCTTAGACGTCTCTTTCGTCGTCCGGTTCGGCATCGTCCGCCTCAAATCCGGCGATTTTGGGTAAGGCATCGCCTAGCTGATACATGAAGAAAGACATCTCTTCCCGATTTTGTTTCGCTTGCTCGGCCCATTGCTGCTCGGTCAATTCAAATGCCCGCTCGCCGATTCGCTCGACGGCGAGACGCGTGTCCTGAATCACGACTCGGCCGTTTCGATGGCTGAACCATTCCAAATACAACGCCTTGCGAAGCGTTGTCGGTGGCCGATTCCCCTCGCGGACCCGGCGTACGAATTCTTCGCTGGAGCAATCGTGATGCTGAATGACTTGATCCGCCGTAACGTCGCCAATCGTCCCGCTTTGGTCCGTCGCGATCCCGTCGTAGACAGGCTTGTCAGCCCAATCGGGAATCGAATCGGTGCGAACGATGCGGAACTTCCAGCCCGCCAGGTCCGGATGACAATTGCCGGCCAGTCTCAACTGCAACGCTTCCTCACGGCCCTGCAACCGGACCCAACCGACGGTCCAGCCGGGAGTCGTGTTGTCCAATTCCCCCGCCAGCACCCAATCCGAAGGTCGCCAAGCCATTTTGAATCCTCTCACAGATGGCCAAGAGCAACTTCCAGAACACGGCCGCGATTCTGAGTCGTGACAGGCACATCCACAATCAACGTCCGATCGACGTTGCCGCGACGGACGAAACCTACTGGCGGTCGTTCTGGTATCAACCGCCCCCGGCAGCCCGCTGAAAAGGCTACTTCACCTTCTCAAACTCCAGCAGGTAGTTCTCTTGCAGCAGGTCCGGCTTACCGAGAAGCTTGAACCCGGCGTCGGTGACCTCTTCCACAACCATTTTCTCGTCCGCACGGACGTGCTTCATGATCCACTCCGGACTGACCCCCTCCTCTTTTCGATAATCCACGATGATCAGCCGTCCGCCGGACCGCAGCGCCTGGTGGATCGAGGCGAGCATCTTCTGCGGAAACTCGAAATGGTGGTAGGTGTCGCAGATGAAGGCGAGATCGATCGAGTCCGGCGGAAGTTTCGTCGACGTGTCGGAGCCGACAATGCCGGTGACGTTGTCGATCCCTTGCTCGCGGCAGGTAGCGAGGATGTGATCGATGAATTTTTGGGCGATGTCCACGGCGTAGACCTTGCCGCCGGGGGCGACCTTTCGCGCGAAGGGGCGCGCGAACAATCCCGTCCCGGCGCCGATGTCGGCCACGTCCATTTCCGGTTCCAGGCGGCAGGCGGCGAGAATTCCGTCCCGCTTGCCGGCGACCTCCCGGGTTTCGCGCTCCAGGCTCTTCGCCTGCCGCTCCACGTTCGGATCGCGGTACGGTTTGTTGATTTCCGGACGAACGCTCAGCTCTTGCCCGCGAGAAACCGCCGGTCCCAGAAATGCTGAAAGCGCAAGGATCAAGCCAATGGATCGCAGATCGTTCTTCATGGGAGAGCCTGGAAAGATAGTATCGTTGGTGTGACTTCTTTGAAAGACAGACAGTCGACCGGCCGGACTAATCCGCGAGCTTCTTCAACTCCACTTTGCGGAATTCCACCGGGTGGCTCTCGGATTGCAGCGAGATGGTGCCGCCGGAGAGCATTTTGTCCTGACCGCCTTCGATCAGCTTGCGGGCATCGGCATCGCCTGCATCAAGTTGCGGCCGGCTGTACTCGAAAACCGTTTCGCCGTTAACGGCGTGCCGGATCATCGCGTTGCCGTGGACTTCGACCTCAACGGTTACCCACTGATCGCCGTGATACGTCTTCGAACTGGAACTGTTGCAGTGTCGCGTGACGAGTTTGCCGTCCATGACGATATGGGTTCCCGGCGTGCAGACATTCGCGGTCGGCCGCTCGCCCGCCCCGGCTCCGCCGAGGAGTTGCACCTCGATGGAAACCGGGAAGCTCTGGTCTTTCGCCATACTCTGCGGCGACTGGCCGTGGATCATGATCCCGCTATTGCGAACTGCCCACCCGGGGCCTCCGGGGACTTGCTCGCCCACGAAGCGGTACTCGACGTGGAGCAGATAATGCGAGAAAGGTTCGCGGTAGAACAGATGGCCGAACCTGCCGTTGAACTGATCGTATTGGTCGTAGGCCGTCTTGAGAACCCCGTCCTGTACCCGGAAGGTCTCGCCGAAGTTGTCGCCGACTTCGTACCCGGCGATCTTGGGCGTCCATCCGTCGAGGTTCTTGCCGTTAAAGAGTTGGATCCACTCGCCGTCCGAACGCGGCTGCGTTGCGCCGGCACTGCCGGCGAAAGCGAGGACAAACAAAGTCGCCGCAAGCGGGGCAGGATGAATGAACGAACGTCTCATGAGGTTCTCCCAGTCGAGCAAGAAAGAAATCGCGCCGTACGCGGCACGCGCGGACGCATACCGACCGATGGCGCGGGAAGCAGGCTTATGCCAGCTTAATTGAAGAACGGCCTGCGTTCAACCTGGTCGCCTCAAGGGAGCAATCGCTCGAGGCTGAAACGCCAAACCGACACGGGCAAAACGTCGGGAGGTTCTGCCAGATGATTCATTGCAGACATCGTTCGTCCCTTCAATCTCCCCCTTGCCGCCCGCGGAATCCTATCAGGAATTATACCAAGAGGAGGGGCTTCCGTAAACCGAGGCCAGTCGATCCCGCAGCAGGGTGAGGGAGGCGGTTGGCGTGCTTCCTCACCATCGAGATGTCGAGTACAATCCAGAAACAAGACGGGGACAGGCACCCTCGCCCTGCTTTGCTTCTTTAGGATTTCGACGATGGCCGGGCGCCGTTTCCCTTTTTGTTAGGGATTCTTGGGATGCATCACCCTGTAAATATCGCGCAGCTCGTGTGAGTTTTCTCGTTGTCGACAACCTGCGTAAAGTGTACGAGGGCCCCCGAGGCGGACTCGAAGCCCTCCAAGGCATCGACTTCGCGGCGCCGGCCGGGGATTTTCTGGCAGTGCGCGGACCTTCCGGCTGCGGCAAGTCGACGTTGTTGCATATCCTCGGCGCCATGGATCGGCCGACGACAGGCAGCGTGCGGTTGCGAGGGCGGGAACTCGGCGGGTTGAAACCGGAAGAACTGGCCGTTTTTCGCCGGCGACACGTCGGGTTCGTCTTCCAGTCGTTCCATCTCCTGCCCACGCTCACCGTCGCCGAAAACGTCGGGTTGCCTCTGACCCTGGACGGCAGACCTGAATCCGAAGCCCGCCGGCGGGCGGCCGCCCTGCTGGAGCGCGTAGGGCTGACCGGACGGGCCGATTACCTGCCCTCGCAGCTCTCCGGCGGCGAGATGCAACGCGCGGCGGTCGCCCGCGCCGTCATCGCCGAGCCCGACATCCTCCTCGCCGACGAACCGACCGGGAACCTCGACAGCGCCAACGGCCGGGCGGTGATGGAACTGCTGGCCGATTTGAACATGCAGTCCGGGCTGACGATCGTCCTGGCAACCCATTCCGCCGAGGCCGCCGCCTACGCCCGGCGAACGCTCGAATTGTGCGACGGACGACTCCAACGCCTGGTGCAGCATGACGGGCTATCCTCGCCTGTTTAGGCGGTTCATTCTCCGGAATCTTGCGGCGCAGAAGACGCGAACCGCCGTCGCCGTGCTGGGGATCGCCCTGGGAGTAGCCGTGATGATCGCCATCCGGATGGCGAACCGCAGCGTGACCCACTCGTTCCGCACTGCCGTCGAATCGCTCGCCGGCGACGCCTCGCTTCAGGTGACCGGCAGCGCCGGCCGCTTCGACGAGTTGCTCCTCGGCGAACTCACCTGGCTCCGGCAATACGGCAGCGTCAGCCCGGTCGTCGAATCGTATATCATGCTCGCCGACGACACTCCCGCGCCCGCCGACTCGTCCCGGCCGCCGCGGCGCGGCGAACTGCTGCATCTGTTGGGCGTCGACGTGCTGGAGGATCGGCCGATCCGCGAGTATCGCCTGCTGCGGACCAGCCGCGAGGACCGGGATCCCACGGCGGTGGAGTTTCTCACGCTGTTAGCCGACCCCGAGGCGATCGTTCTGACCGAGAAATTCGCGCAGCGGCATGGCCTGGACGTCGGCGACCGCGTTACGATGGCCTTCGGTTCGACGCGCAAGCGTCTGACCATTCGCGGACTGTTGCTCGACGAAGGTCCGGCGAAGGCGTTGGACGGCAACTTCGCGCTGATGGACATCGCCGCGGCACAATGGGCCTGCGATCGGCTCGGGCTGCTGGATCGTGTTGACGTGAAGCTCAAGCCGGGGCTCGATCCGGAGCAGTCCGTACGGCAAATTGCCGCGAGGCTGCCTGCAAGCCTCACCGTCCGGTTACCCAACGAACGGTACGGACGCACGGAGACGATGATCGCCGCCTTTCATTTCAACCTGGCGGCGCTCAGCGCCATCGCCCTGATCGTGGGGCTGTTTTTGATCTACAACACGATCGCCATATCCGTCGCCGCCCGCCGCGAAGAGATCGGCATGTTGCAGGCGATCGGCAGCGGTCGGCGGATGGTGGCGGCCCTCTTCCTGGGCGAAGCGCTGCTGATCGGGACCGTCGGCATCGCGGCCGGACTGCCGTTGGGACAATGGTTTGCAAGTTGGACGGTCCAGGCCACCGCCCAAACCGTCGAAACCTTTTATATCGCCGAGGCGGCGGAGATCTCGGCGCGCGGGCTTTCGCTCGGCTGGGTCGAGATCGGCATCGCCGTAGGGCTGGCCCTGCCGTTGGCGCTGATCGCCGCGGCCGTGCCCGCCTTGGAGGCCGCCGCGGTCGGGCCGATCGATGTGATTCGCGGCGCCGAACAGTTGCTCCGCAGCCTGCGCCTGCCGCGGAAGCCGATCGCCGTCGCGGCCGTATTGACGGCCGTGGGCTGGGGGCTCACCCGACTGGGCCCGTGGCAAGGGCGCCCGGTGTTCGGCTTTGTGGCGGAACTGCTCTTCATGCTCGCCGGCGCCTTTACGGTGCCCGCGGTGCTGTGGCTTGTCTGCCTCGGCGTCAGGCGAGTGTTGCCTCGCTGGCTGCCGCGACTACGGGTGGAATCGCTGCTTGCCGGTTCGAATCTGCTGGGGGCGATTCCGCGGGTGTCGATCTCGGTGGCGGCTCTGTCGGTCAGCCTGGCGATGATGGTGGCGATCTCGGTGATGGTCGGCAGCTTCCGCGACACGGTCATCTACTGGCTCGACACCACGCTCCGCGCGGACCTCTGGGTGAAACCGACCATGCTCGATTCCTCGATCACCGAGGCCCGCATGGCCGCCGACGCCGTGACCGCAATTCGCAACGATCCGGACGTGGCGGCGACCGGTTGGTTTACCGCACGGCAATTGCCCTACGCGGATCGCTACATCCGGCTGGCCGCGACGGATCTCGACCAGATGCTCCGGCACGGCCGGCTGTTGTTCAAGTCGCCGGCTGACGCGCCCGCGGCCGTCCGCCGCCGCGGCGCAGACGCGGTGCTGGTCTCCGAGAGCCTGTCGTTGAAATTCGGCAAGGGACCGGGCGACACGATCCAACTGCCGACGGATCGTGGCCCGCGGCCATTTGCCGTCGCCGCCGTCTATTACGACTATGCCAGCAACCAAGGCACGGTATTGATGGACGGATCCACCTACGCGCGACACTACGCCGAAGCCTCGCCCACGCCGAGCAGCATGGCGATCCACCTCCGGCCCGGCGCCGATGCGGAAACGGTGCGAAAGCGGCTGATCCGCTCGGTGGGCGACCGGCAGGAACTCTATTTCGTGACCAACGCCGACGTCCGCCGTGAGGCGCTGCGGGTCTTCGACAGCACGTTCACCATCACCTACGCCCTGGAACTGATCGCCATCCTGGTGGCCGGACTCGGCGTCGTCTCCACCTTGATCACACTGATCCACGACCGCAAACGCGAGGTGGCCCTGCTGGCGTTGCTCGGCGCCACCGCGCGGCAGTTGCGGCGCATGGTCGTGATCGAAGCAGTCTTGATCGGAGCGGTGAGCCAACTCGTCGGCGTCGTCATGGGCGTTCTGCTGGCCGTGGTGCTGATCTACGTGATCAACGTGCAGTCGTTCGGCTGGACGATTCAGTTTCACCTGCCGGTGGTTTTCTTGCTGCAGTCCACACTGCTGATTTTGGCGGCGACCGCTCTCTGCGGGCTATTCCCGGCGATGCGTGCGGCGCGTGTTGACGCACTACAAACAGTGAGAGAAGAATGACAGGCGCTTCGAAGGGGGCGGGAGTCCTCATTGTCTGCCTCGTTACCGCGGCCGGCGCGGGCGAGTGGAAATCGGCCGTCGAGCCGCATCCGTTTCGGTTCCCGGAGGACCATGCGGCACATGAGAACTACCGGATCGAGTGGTGGTATTACACCGGAAACCTCGAGACGCGCGATGGGCGCCGCTTTGGGTATCAATTGACGTTCTTCCGTACCGGAGTGGTTCGCGAGCCGGAGAACCCGTCGCGCTGGACGATCCGCGATTTGTACACGGCCCATTTTGCGGTCTCCGACATCGATCGGCGGCAGTTTCACTTCTTCGAACGAGTGAACCGCCGGGGCATCGGCTGGGCCGGCGCCGAAACGGACACCTATCACGTCTGGAACGGCGATTGGAAGGTCCGGTTGGAGGGCAATTCCCATCACCTCGTTGCCGAACAGGACCAGTGCCGCATCGCATTGACATTGAGCCCGACGAAGCCGCCGGTCCTGCACGGCGAGGCGGGACTGAGCCAAAAAGGCCCCTCCACCGGCAACGCCTCGCACTACTACTCGCAGACGCGGATGCAGACGACCGGGTTGCTGACCGTCGGCGGGCGCGAATTCCCGGTACACGGCACAAGCTGGATGGATCACGAGTTCAGTACCAGCTTTCTCGAGGAAGGCCAGCAGGGTTGGGACTGGTTCGCCGTGCAGTTGGACGACGGCCGCGAGTTGATGATCTACCAGATTCGCCGCGCCGACGGCACTCCGGACCCGCACAGTTCCGGCACGCTCGTAGCCGCCGACGGCGCGGCGGTCCATCTCGGCATCGACCAGTTTTCTCTGGTTCCCGGCCGTCGCTGGCGGTCCGGTGAAACGACGGCGACGTATCCTATCCAGTGGACCGTTCGCGTGCCGGGGCAGCGGTTGGAATTCGACGTCCGCGCCGCCTTTTCCGATCAAGAGATGAACACCATCGGCAGCACCGGCCTCGCTTACTGGGAAGGGGCCGTGGTCATCGAGGGCCGGTCCGAGGGAAAACCGGTCCGCGGGCGAGGCTATCTTGAAATGACCGGCTATGCGGGCAAGAGTCTCGGGCGGGTATTGCAGTCGCCCCCGTAAACGCTCTTGGACGGAGAGACCGCGGGGAGGGTGACTTGGCAGGCGGGGGCGGATGACGGTTTTCGTAAGGGTTCGACTCGAATACAATTACTCTGGGTTCGAATAATCCCCATCGTCGCGCCGCCGGCACCCCCGGCTACGTCCTGTCCGGCCGTGAGTGCGCTTGCGTTTGATTTCGTGGCGACAGCCGGGCGACTTGAAACTTTGAGAAGAAACTCCTGCAAGGAAAGACCGTCATGGCCAAGAAGAAGCGGAACGCCAAGAGGCCGAAAGGGGAGTCCGGCGGAGAATTGCCGTTCGACCGCCGCGCAATGGAACAAGCCATGCAGCACTTTGCGGAGCAGCTTTTCGGTGGCGAAGGCAGTCCGCTGGGACGAGCGCTGGAACTGGTCCACGAAGCCTACGAGCAGCGCGATCCGCGGCGGCGAGAGGCGCTGGCACGGAAAGCGATTGAAGTTTGCGCCGATTGCGCCGACGCTTACTCGCTGTTGGCCGAAGACGCCCGATCGGTGCAGGAAGCGGTGAAGCAGTACGAGGAGGCTGTCGCGGCCGGCCGGCGGGCCATCGGGGAGAAGACGTTTCGCCAACTGGTGGGCCAGTTTTGGGGACACCTGGAGACGCGTCCCTACATGCGCGCGAGGTACGGACTGGCCCAAGCGCTGTGGGAGGCAGGTCGTCATGAGGACGCGGTGGCTCATTATGCCGATATGCTGCGGCTGAATCCCAACGACAACCAAGGCATCCGCTACGTTCTCTCCGACTGCCTGCTTGCCCTCGAGCGGCACGAGGAGGTCGAGCGATTGCTGGACGAGTATCCGCAGGACGACTCGGCGGGCTGGACCTACACCCGCGCCTTGCTCGAGTTTCGCAAGGGGGGCGACAGCCCGGCCGCTCGCGACGCCCTGGCCGTCGCGGCGGAAACCAACGCCCACGTTCCCGAGTATCTTACGGGGAATCGGGCCGTTCCGGAGGATACGCCGGAATATGTCGAACATGGAGCGGAAGACGAAGCGATCAACTACGTCGCCTCCCAACTCCGCCACTGGAGAAACACGCCGGGGGCGGTCTCCTGGCTCCGCAAGACGCTGCGGGTGGCGCCGCCGGAGCAACCGCCGCGGCCGCCGGTCTCGTGGCGACGAGTCAAGCCTCGCCTGGCCTCGCTGTTTCAGGAAGAGGAGGAGGTCTGGCAGGTCGATATCCACCGCGCGCGGCACCTGCTGTCCGAGACCGGCGACTCCGCGCAGCCGTGGGTCGTGCTGGTGGTCAACGCAGACGAGCATCGCCTCTTAGCGGTTCACGCCGAAACCGATCGTCCCACACAGGCCGTCGCCTGGACGCATCTGATCACCGCCATGTTGGAGGGCCAGGATGAACCGCATCGGCCCGGCAGGGTCGAGGTGCGCCTGAAGACGTTTTCCAATGCCTGGCGTGGCAAGCTCCAGCAGATCGGCGTCGAGTGCATTGCGGTCGACGAGTTGCCGGCGGTCGGCGAAGTTCTCCAACAGATGGAGGCCCTCTCGGTCTTCGGCGGCCCTGCTGAGCAAAGGCGAGCGCGCAACCAGGCGGGATCGTTCGACCCGGAGGATGTTCCGCAGTATGCCGACGCGATCTGGCAGGTCGACGCAAGGCGGTTGCCTGCCTGGGTCGATGCCGAGGGGGAAGCGATGCGTCCCTGGTCGATCATCGCGGTCGACACATCCGGCGGATTGGTCTTGGCGCAGGATCTTTCCCTTGAGACGCCGACGGAGGAATCCCTCTGGAACGTCGTTGTGGGCGCGATGGCTCGACCGATGGCCGGCGATCCCCACCGCCCCGGAACCGTGCAGTTCCGATCCCCGGAGTATGCTTCATGGTTGCGCGCGCGGCTAGATGCGCTCGACGTGCGTTGCGAAGTGGTCGAGGAGTTGGAAGCGGCCGACACCGTCTTCGAGGGGCTCGGCGAGCATTTGTCGGAAGGACTTGGCCTCCGCCCGCTGATCGACGTACCCGGCATGACACCCGAACAGATCGGCAGTTTCTATGCGGCTGCCGCCGACTTCTACCGGCGGGCTCCCTGGCGGATGATCCCCGGCGACGCGATGATCCGCATCGAGTGCGATAAATACACCAACGGCACCTGGTACGCGGCCGTTATGGGGCAGTCGGGCATGACGCTTGGGTTGGCGCTGTACGAAGACCTCGAAGTGCTGGAGTCGTTGATGCGAGAAGACATCAGTGAGGAGGAACACTCGCGGCGGGTGTCGGCCTTGTCGGTGACGTTCGACGAAGAGTTTGCGGCGCCGGCCCGCGATCTCGACGCGGCGGAGAAGTACGGCTGGCCGGTGGCCGGTCCGGAGGCGTATCCGCTGGTGATGCGGGTCAATCCGGGGCGATCGGTTCGTCCCCCCTTGACCTGGGAACTCGAACTACTGGAAGGCAGCCTGCGAGCCATTCCCCAATTCCTCGCCCAAGACAAGCAATCCCAGCGGCAGGTCGTGCCCGTGACGCAGGGAGAGTTGGAAATGGAATTGACGCGACTCCAGCACGGTTAGGCTTTGTCTCAAAACGGGGACTGGCTCCGACCCCGATCGATCAACCCGGCGGAAAACAGGCTGTGGCGAGGTGCCTGTCCCCGTTTTGAGACAAAGCCTAGCATCGATGACATTGAAGCCTGTCGCGTGATTTGCCGCCGTGATGCGTTCACCGGCCGAAAAATGGACCAGTTCCATTCGTCGGGGGCTGTCCCTGGAATTCTTTCAAGGGCAAGGGGTGCAGCAGGTTGCACGGAGATCGGCGTGCGCTCTTGAACATGCCGAAAACGTGGCGGCCAAAGATCCCGATTTTCCAAAATCACCAGCCCCTCACCACCCGGTCGCTTTGGAGAGGTGAGGGGTGAGGGAGGAGGCACGAGGGTTGGAGGAGGAGCGGCGCGGGGCGCGTGCGACGATTGGCGCGAGCGGATGTGGTGCCCAAGTTGGCGATTTCTCAGAACCGAGGGCGTTTGGGCACCACGCGCTTCTGGGTGGCACGAAAGAAGCAGGGAGCATGGAGCATAGAGCAGGGACCGCGCTGGGCGTTTCCGGCGGAAAGGGACCGCGACCGCTTCCGGCGGCCGCCGGGAGAAATCGAAGCATCAACCGAATTGCCAATGAACTGCCCGAGCCGGGTGAGCGAAAGCGGCTGGATTCGGCTGCGGGGATGGACGTGATCGTGCGTCCACTACTGTTATCTGAGCATGGTCGATGCGGCGCGATAGGTCAAGCAGTTTTCTGAGCCAGGGGATGAGGGGAAGGCTGGCAGGGAGGCGGGACGAGGAGTTTTTCGCCAAAGCGGCTTTTGCGGGTTTTTGGTCGGGCGAGACTCCGAGGCGTAAGCTGGCGGCGGCGGAGGGTTTACGTTAGAAGGCGTGCGCGCAAGTTTGCACCGGCCGAAAGTCGGGTGTCTAGAAAGTCGGCTCAAGCGGCGAGTAGCCGAACTGGACGGCAGATTTCACGACTCTGACGCACAGGGTCCGTTGTTCATAATTGCCGCCGGGTCGATTTTAGGACCTCGTAACTTGCCCGGACCACGTGGCTTTGATGTTTGTTCCGCTCATGCATGCTGATCTGAGGATTTTCATACAACCCAGTGCACTGAAGTCTCTGGGACCATTGCGGCCGCCAGTCGCAAGGGGTAGGATGGGAAACTGAGAAGCGTCATGCCCAGGCTCTTGCTCCACAGATATGTATACATGGTGCGTTGACCGTAAGGACGGCACCGGCGTCGACCACCCCTCTGGCGGGGAAACATGAGAGGTGTGGCCGACACGAGGCTGTATTGCTTATGCTCTCGATGGAAAGCGCCATTTCCGAAGTCGCCTTTAGCACTAAGGAACGCAACGCGGTTCAGTTGCTCGGGATCTTGACGGTCAAGGACTTTTTGCAGGTTGACCTGGAAAAAGTGTTTGACCTCCGGGGCTACGGTGCGACCACCTATACGAAGCTCAAGAGGAATCGTGACAGACTGCGCGCCGAGCTGTTCCCTGATTACCGCGACACGAAAGAGGCCGCTCACTCGCAGTATCACGACGAAAAGATTGCCGCCCTCGGGCTGACAGCTCGTGGGCTCAAAGCGCTTCGCCAGGTCAAAGTGAATACTGTCCGCGAATTTCTATTCTTGGATCTTGCAGCCGTAGAGTCTCTTAAGAACTGCGGAGCCATTACGCGACAGCATCTCGCGAAGCTCCAGGCAGACCTTCGCGAACGGTCGGGTACTGACTTTCCAAAGGACACAACAGATAGATTCTTGGCCACTTCGCAGCGTCATTCGACCGAAGCTGTGGAACAGTTCGCAAGGCAGGAAGCCAAGCCATACTCTTGGAGGAACTTGCCGCTCTTTTCCGGACGTCCGCTTCAGGGAATCACACCCGCCGACCTACACCCGTCGTACCATCCGGACGTCCCGATGAGGCGTCTCATGACGACTGGACGGGTCCAGCGAGCTGTTGCGGAAAAGGGCATCACATGCCTCGGCGAAATGTTGCTGACGCCTGGCGGGGATTTGATCGGACATGGTCATGCGGGCAGTGGCATACTTGCGCGCGCTCAGTCGTTGGTTGAGGGATTTCTGAAACAGTCAATGAACGGTTCGCCTCGCGCGGAGATTGATACTAGGTCGCCAGAGGACTTCCTGGTCTCTCTACTGTATCCCGTCGTGAGCAATGAGCGGCAACGGCTTGTGTTGCTCGAACGAATGGGATGGCGGTCTGACCCTCGTACCCTCAAGGAAGTTGGCCTCCAGTTTAACCTCACGCGTGAACGAATCCGGCAGATTGAGCAAGCAGGTTTGAGGAAGCTCACCCATTGGCAAGCAGCGCATTCACTAGAGCCCCTCCACGAGTTAATACTTGGGATGCTCAGAGATCTCGCGCCGGTGATTAGTTTACGGGGGATCTGCAAGGCTCTTCAGATGCTTTATGGATGGAACAAGTCCCTTCATGAAGAGGCTATTGCCCGCTTCCTGCCCGCTTTCTCAGATCTGAAGTGCGTGGACGAACAGCACGTGTGTCTGCACAATTTCAGGTGTATCGATTGCTCCTCACTGCCGAAGGCTCTGGAAAATGCTCTCGACGGTACCCAGGAGAAGAGGATCGGCCTTTCAGCCATGGCTCGGCGACTGCGGGCCCAAATGCTTAAGGCTGAGGATTGTCAGCGATGTAGTGTGGTTCCGAATCGATCCTCTGTTAGCCTGCTTCGCATAGCCTTTGCACGCTCCGCAATCGCTTCCAAGTGGTATCGCTTTGTCAAAGGAGAGTTACTGTCTCGCGACCATTGGCGCAGCACCCGAGGCCCAATTTCCGAACTGCTGGAATCGATCCTCAAGGGACATCCGGGCCCAATGTCCTATAGGGACATCCATGACGCAGCACACCAAACCAGACAGCACGAACTGACACCTGAGATGGTCTGGCAGGCTTTGAGTGCAAGTGTTCAGCGCGGAACGGATATTTTGCTCTGGGACCGGGGCGGTCTCTACCAACACAAGACGCACGTCAACCTCTACACGCCAGTTCTCAATAAGATTGAGAAGTGGATTATCCAATCCCTTTCCGACGGGCCATTCCCCCAATTGTCGACCAATGCGGCTTTTCAGGTATTCCGGGAGGAATGCTTGGCTGCTGGGCTGACGTCCGAGTACGCCATCCATTCCTGTTTGAAGCACCGTCAGCATCCCAAACTTGCGTTCTACCATTCTCCCTATCTCGGGCTTGCCGCTGCCGGTAGCTACCGAGTTCCGAACGTCGAGATTGCGGAGGGATTGCTGCGTCAGGAGGGCGACATCTTCCCCAAGGATAAGTTGAAATCGTTGATGTGTGGGCAGATGGGGCTCAAGAGCTATCAGTTCACGCAGATAATAGATCAACTGGACAACGTTATTCGGACGCAGCACGGGTTCTTGCACGCGGACTACTTCGACGCGGCGTCGCCAGATTTCAAGGCACTTGCCGAGTATGCAGCGCAGAGGGCGGCGAAGGATGGGGAAGTGTCTGCACAGATCCTCTACAAAGAAAGAATAGTCTCGTGCCTTCAGCTACGCATCGATGGTCCGCGGATGCTGTACTACCTCTTAGAATTTTTCGCCCCCAAGGGGCTCCAGACAGCCGGCTACCCGATCGTGCTTCGCAAAGTCTCCACGGATACGAGGGAGGTGCGCGGTGTGCGGGAGCGGGTCGTTCACTTCATCCGACAGAAGCGCGAGCCCGTGTCGTGTGACGAAATTCGCATTCGCTTCGTGAAGAAACTGGGATTCAAGCACAGGACGGTGTTCGCAGCGACGAAGAGTGACGATGTTGCACGATACCTCAATGGGTTCCTTGTCCACATAGATACGCTCGACTGGAACTCGACGAAAGAAGACGCTCTGCGAGCGATTGCGGAGGCGCACTACGACTCCCAGGTGTCGGCAGGCGCCTCATTCGCGCGTGTGGACCACCTGCTCGAGATTCATGAGTCTTCCTTTCCGGTGCTCGGAAAGAATGTCGCATGGACTCCGACGCTCCTAGCGACGATGCTGTCTCGCGACGCGGACACCCCTGTTGTGGGGCCGATGGAGAACGCCTATATTGTCAACAAGGATGGCGTTGCGGTGCGAACGTTCGGCGATTTTCTCCGCTTAATTCTGACGAATCATTTTGAAGGAGCAGCGTCCCTACGAGAGCTTTCGCAGTGGCTTCGCGATGAGCGCGTGATCCAGAAAATGGTGACGCCGGCCATGGTACGGGGGGATGGTTTGATTATCGAGGGACAGACGGTCAGGGTGCGGAGGCCGGACGAATGCTGACGGAGCTGCGACTCGAAGCGGTTTACGATAGCGCTGAGTACGACATCGTCCGGGACTTCATGGCGCCGTACTTGGCTGCGAGCATTGAGTACGTGCGCGGCGTTGGGTTCTTCTCGTCCGGTTGGCTGAGACTGGCCGCGACGGGAATTGTTGCCCTTATCGAGAACGGAGGCAAAGCCCTGTTCGTCGTATCGCCCATTCTCAGCGAAGAGGATTGGGAATCATTGCAGATGGGGACGTGTGCGCGCGTCGATCGAACGCTTCGGCGGGTCTTGGAGCAAAACATTCACGATCTCGAAGCGTCACTCCAAGAGGATACTCGTAATACACTGGCATGGCTCGTCGCCGACGAGATGCTTGAGTTCCTCATTGCGGTCCGGCGGGAGAGGGGCTGTGAAGGGGATTACCACGACAAGGTGGGCTTGTTTATAGACAGCGAGGGGAACAGGGTTGCCTTTCATGGGTCGTTCAACGATTCAGTGAAGGGGTCGCTAAATGGGGAAGCGTTCAGCGTCTTTCGTTCCTGGGATGGAGGGCAAAAGGTATATGTCGCGAAACACGAAGATCGGCTGCGAAGCCTCGCTGAGAATCGAAACAGCCAGTTCGAGGTTTTCACCATTCCCGACGCGGCAAGAGAATCATTGATTCGGCTTCGGACAACGACGTTTCGGCCGTACACGCTCCCGGGGCGAGTTGATCCAGCAGAGCATAGTCCCGAAGCCGACAAGCCTCAATTTTCATGCACGCTGTACCCCTACCAGGAGCTTGCCATCGGGCAGTGGATAAAGAACGGCTGCCGTGGGCTGCTGGAAATGGCGACGGGAACTGGAAAGACTATCACGGCTTTGGCTGCCGCCGCAGGGGCCTTCGAGAAGCAGGGACGCCAGGCGCTTGTCATTCTGGTGCCGTATCTGCACCTACTGGATCAATGGGAAGACGAGGCACGACGCTTTGGCTATGATCCACTCCTGTGCAGCAGCGCACATCCGCGATGGTTCGCGAGAGCATCTTCGCGAATGGATGACTATAACATTGGGGCAACCACGCACGCCTGTATCCTCGCAGTGCATGCTACTGCTTCCAGCGAACCATTCCGGCGGCTATTGTCCCGAGTCAATGAGCGGGAACTGCTCTTAGTGGCCGACGAAGCTCATGCGCTAGGGGCGCAGATGCTTCGCAACGCGTTATTCGAAGGCGCAGGAATGCGACTGGGCCTCTCCGCCACGCCGAGGCGGTGGTTCGACGCGCAGGGAACAGAGGCCCTCCTCTCGTATTTCTCGGGCATTGTCTACGAGTTTCCGCTTGAGGAGGCGATTGGCACGTACCTGACCCCCTACGACTACCACCCTATCCCCGTGGAGCTTTCAGCCGCGGAAATTATGGAATACCAGGAGTTGTCGGCCAAGATCGCCCTTGCCGCAAAACGCGCAGAGGAGGATGAGAGGGAGACGGCGCGATTGGAGAAGCTGCTCCTGGAAAGGGCGAGACTCATTTGGCGGGCTGAGAACAAGCTGGCGGCGTTGCTGGACTTGGTATCGAGGTTGAAGGCGGCCTGTGCCGCCTCTGGTGAAGATCTTTGTCATACGCTTGTCTATTGTGCGCCCGGTGAACACTCCACTGTCCTGCGCCGACTCTCCGCGCTCGGTCTCCGCTGTCACGAATTCGTGCATTACGTGGCCCTTCGGGACCGTGTGAAAGTTCTGGAAGCTTTTGCGGCCGGCGATATCGAAGTGCTCGTCGCAGTGAAGTGCCTCGACGAAGGTGTCGATGTGCCGTCTACACGGACAGCCATCTTCATGGCTAGCACAACGAACCCGAGGGAATTCGTGCAACGTCGGGGGCGCGTGCTCCGCCGGTATCCGGGGAAGAGCGTCGCCACGATATTTGATCTGGTCGTTACCCCGCCGCCGCCTCCGAACGACTGGGAAGATTCGGGCCGTAGCGTTCTCCGTCGCGAAATGCCACGGGTGGCGGAGTTCTGCGTAACGGCTCGGAATGAGTACGCGGCGAGGGGAGCGATGCGCAGCATCGTCGACGCGTATGGAATGCTCCACCTTTTGGATTTGCGGCCCTGGGAGATCTATCGAGAGGCGGACGCCTTCGGGGACTTGGATGCGCAGCATCCGTGATGCCGCCCAAGTGATGTGCTCGTGCGGGAGGAACCAATGCAACTTGTTAACGAAGCCATACGACGGAAATTAGCGAAGTACCCATCGCGGGTGCAGAAGTTGGCATTGCAGGCGATCGTGCTTGCCGAGAAGCATGGGAGCGACGCCTCGGTGGCGGAGCAGTTGAAGCAGGTCGTGCGCCAACTTGTTCGGGACAAGAAGTAAATCATGATTATCGAGACCCTGACAATCAACAATTTTCGGCAGTTCCGCGGCAAGTCGACTCTTCGATTTGCCCACGGCAAGAAGAACGTGACCGTTATTTTCGGAGAAAACGGTCGGGGGAAGACGGGAATCTTCCGCGCCCTGATGTTCTGCTTATTTGGCGATAGGCAGCTCTCGCAGGATGAACTGGTCGATGACCGCGAGGTGCATCTGGTTAACAACGGAGCGATGCGAGACAGCCAGCAAGAGAAGAACCGAACGGTGGAGGCCGGCGTCGAACTGACGTTCAGGCACAACGATTGTCGATATACGCTCAAGCGTACCGTGCAGGGGATCTGGCACAATGGAGAGCGTCACGAGGAAGAGAAGGAGGTCACGCTGAGCATTGAGAAACCGGGCGGAAACTGCACGCCTGTCCGTGACGCGGAAAGTATTCGGGAGATGGTCGGCGCGGTGATTGACTACCATGTCCGTGAGTACTTCCTGTTCGACGGAGAGAAGATCGAGCATCTGACGCGAGCGAGCCAGCATCAGCGGAGCGAGGTATCGAAGGGGGTGCGGAACCTTCTGAACATCGACGGTCTAGAAATCGCAACGAGGGCGTTAAAGCACGTTGGAAAGGAGTTAGCCAAGGAGCTCGAGAAGTCCGCGACGGGCGAGCTGGCGCGGACGATGAAGCGATTGAATGAGTTTACCGGAAAACGCGACACACTCGATGAACAGATCGTTGCCTTAGCTGCGGATATCGAGAAGGCAGAACAGGAAATCGAAGACCTCGAGAAGAAGCTGAAAAAACATCGGGGAATCACGCAGCTGGTTGAACAGCGAGAGAGGCTGAACGGGCAGATCCGAGATACAGAGCAGGAGATGCAGGATCTTCGAGCCGTGGTGCGGGACAAGGTCGCCCGGAGCGCGATCTTGCTGTGCATGGATTCCGTTCGCAGCGTCTACGAAGACGTTGAGAAACGGCGGAAGAAGGGGGAAATACCGCCAGAAATACGGCAAGACTTGATTGAGCGCCTTCTCGCGGAACGAAAGTGCATTTGCGGCCGGGATATCCGTCCGGGCACTCAGGAGCATGCGGAACTCAAGGCATGGCTGCAAAAGGTGGTAGATCCGGAGCTGAGTGACTCCGCCCTGGAAATGTGGCGGTCGCTTTCGGCCATCATCAACCAGGAAGAGACCGTGCGATCAAATGCCGAAACTACACTGCAACAGTTCGGACGCAAAAACAGCGAACTCGAGCGATTGCGTCGGCAGCTGAGCGTGGTCACGGACAAGATTGGGGAGGATGTACGCGACGACGCGATCCACTGGGAAGGCCAGCGGAAGAAGGCGGAGAGCGCCGTTCGGAAAAAGAGTGTAGAGAAAGAACGATTGGAGGAAACCCGGGAGGAGTTGAATGCTTCGATTCGGCAACAGGAAGCCCAGAAGGTGAAGCTGGAGAAGGAGAGGGGAATCGCAAATGAAATGAGCGCCCGGCACACCCTGGTGGAAGATGCACGCCAGGCGCTCGTGGAGGTGGCAGAAGCATTCACCAAGGAGGCGCGCGAAACGATTGCTGCGCAGGCAACAACCTACTTTCAGACGTTCCTCGATGCCGAGAGCCAGGGGATATTCGACCGCATTGAAGTGAACAAGGACTACTCCCTTCAGATTATGGACAAGCATGGCAACGCCGTCCTCGCGGACATTTCTGCTGGGCAGCGGCAACTGATGTCGATTGCCTTCATTGCGGCACT
The DNA here is from genome assembly GCA_012728855.1 of Rhodopirellula sp. Classification (GTDB taxonomy): domain Bacteria; phylum Planctomycetota; class Planctomycetia; order Pirellulales; family Thermoguttaceae; genus JABWBD01. The sequence goes on from JAAYEH010000119.1 coordinate 19,025, forward strand.
GGCAAAGACTGCGGCAGACGGGGACTTGCTGCAAATGCCGCTCTTCATGGACACCCCCTTCGGGCGACTGTCGCTGGATCATCGGTTGGGCCTGATCGATAATCTGCCGAAACTGTGCGCGCAGTGGATCTTGCTTGCCACAGATACGGAACTCCGACGATCCGAGGCGCGGCACCTGTACGAGTCGAAGCGTTGGGGCCGGTTCTATCGGCTCGTATCGACGCCTGGCGGCGAGACGGAAGTTGAGGAAAAATCAACCGATGACGCCCTGACACTCATCCGTGAAGAAGAGGAAGGTGAATCATGAAAATGGACGGCGACATCCGTGTCCGCACCAGCAAGGACCATCAGCAGCTATACAATGATTTGAAGGGTTTGCTGGTCAAGGACTTCCATGAACTGTTCTTCCTCACGGCGTGCTTGGGCTATCGCCACGGCTGCCACGCGCGTCTGGGGAAGTCCGCCGAAGACCGCTTCTGGTCGAAGACAATTACCCCTGACGAATGGTGCGCATACTACTCTATGGTGCTATCCAAGAACGGCATGGATTTTAGCGTGGTGAAAGACGATAAAGCGGTCATTGCCAAGATCGAGGAATACGCCCACGGCGGTATGCTCTTCTTTATCGAAAACACGCTGAACGGGTACTTGCTTGAGAAGGAGTCGGGGTTGTCCGTCGACAAGAGCGTATCGCAAGACTTGCCGCGCCGGGTAATGCAATCGGTGTTCGAGACCGCCGTCAAAGGATGATGGTGCAATGAAAAGGATCCTCCTCGTCGAGCCGGAGTACCGCAACAAATACCCGCCGCTCGGGCTGATGAAGATATCAGCGTACCACAAGCTGCGGGGCGACCACGTCGAGTTTGTGAAAGGTTGCTGCCGCTCGCATCGGGAGTACACCTGGGACCGCATATACGTTGCCAGCCTGTTCACCTTCTACTGGAACGTGACAATACGAACGATCGTGTATTACAGGCAAGCCGTGCGCGCTCCGCAAGACGTCTGGGTTGGCGGCGTGCTTGCCACCCTCCTGGGGAGCGACGTTGCTGCGGAAACGGGAGTGACCGTTGTGCGGGGACTCCTTGATAAGCCCAGGATGCTCGATCCGACCAGCCCGCAGGTCGTCGATTACTTGATCCCCGATTACAGCATTCTAGACGAGATCGAGTACCGATACCCTGCGGAGAACGCCTACATAGGATATGCAACGCGGGGGTGCCCGAACCGTTGTCCGTTCTGCGCGGTCCCGACGCTCGAACCCACCTTCTGTCACTACACGCCGCTCGCCCGCCAAGTGCAAGGCATCGAACAACTCTACGGACCAAAGAAGGATCTGCTCCTTCTGGACAACAATGTACTGGCGTCCCGGGATTTCCGACGGATTATGCACGACATCTTGGATCTCGGATTCGAGCGAGGCGCCAAGTTCAATAATCAGTTGCGAGCGGTGGATTTTAACCAAGGGTTGGACGCCAGAAAAGTGGATCGGTCCAAGATGAAATTGCTGGCCCGGACGGCCATTAGGCCGCTTCGATTCGCCCTCGACACCGCTGGAATGTTAAAGACCTACGTGAATGCCGTAAAGTTGGCGTGCGACTGCGGCGTTCCAGAAATCGGAACGTACGTGCTGTTCAATTACAGAGACACACCCAAGAGCTTCTACGACCGCCTGCGTGCGAGCGTCGATTTGAATCAGCGGCTGGGCGCCAAGATCACATCATTCCCAATGCGCTACGTTCCGCTCGACGAGAAGCACCGCACTTACGTCGGGCCACGCTGGAATCGCCGGCTTCTCCGCGGCATCCAATGCATCCTGCTGTCCACGCATGGTATGGTCAGCCCGAACAAGACGTTTTTTGAAGCGGCCTTCGGTCGGGACCATGACGAGTTCATCCAAATCGCGTCCATGCCGGAACATTATATCATCCATCGGCGGAGGCATGAGAACAATGGGGCAAGCGATTGGGAGAAGCTCTATCGACGTCTGACGCCCGGGCAGCGAGAGTCGTTGTATGGCATTCTGACAGAAGGGAAAGTGAAGAAGCGAGCTATCGCCAAAGTGCCGGGACAACGCTTGCGGGATCTGTTGGCGCATTATGTCGGTGAGGCTGAGAAAGTAAGAGAGAAAAAGGAGGCGAAGCGCTAAAGAGTCCCGTCTCCAGGTTCACGATGGCAAACCGCGCTTTCAGACGGCCCTCCTGCGACTTCCGGCAGTCGTGAACTCGGCTGTACGGCCGCCGGAAGAGACGACTCGTGTGAGTGACACCGGTGCCACAGGCCGCTCGTTCGGCTACAGTTGTCGCCCCCTGATCCAATCGGTTGGTTTCGGTGGAGTTTCGCGAGAACTGTCGATCGCGGTTTGAAACGATACCATTTTCGCGGCCAGGAGGGGCCAGCGGGAACTCACAGCGGCATCACCGGGTCGCACGGCCAAGAATTTCAGAAAACGTGAATGTGTACACGTGTATCGTATCTGTGGGTAGAGTAAACTTGGGCGTCTTCGTGCTGGCACTGCCAGCAGGCGATCTCGATTCTCATGCTTCAGCGAGAACAACAGCGCAACGGAGCGGCAACTGCGGGCGGTTGTGCCGGAGGCGGACTGGAAGAGACAGTGGGGGAGGACGGTGCGGGGCAAGTAGTGGCTACTACAGCTGACGAGCGTCGAAACCGCACCGACAACAAGCCGAGCCGCCGCACCCAGTGCCGGCGAGCCAAGCTGAACAGCCGCTGAATGCCGCCAGTGCCCTCTGGTTCTGCTTCTCGCTCGCTGTGATGTGTTACGACTTGAAGAACCGTATGCGCTGATTTTGCACGTTTTTGGGAGCTCCGGGTGAGTGATCACCCGGGGCGACCCGGCCCAAATCTCTCCCGCACGTTTAGACTTCCTATCGATAATCTGCCGAGGTGACGCTAAATTCGAAGAGGAGGGGATATGCCGGGGCATTGTCTGCTTGCACGGGGGCGGCAGCGTCCCTAAAATGCTCCAAGGTGCTTGGGGAAGCAAAACGAACACCCTAAGCAGGCTGGGCATCGGTTGGCGGTTTCGTTCAACTGCATTTCTATCCCGCCGGCTCCGAGGTGTTCCAAGCTGCCGCACTATGCCGGAGCGCGCGGGCTAGAAGCCAATTCGTTCGGCATTAAGAAGGCAGGGTTATTATTCGCTGTGCGCCTATCGGAGGAAGTCTATGAGTAAGCAACTTCACCCTAGCCGCCCTAGCCCTGCCGTGATGGCCTTGCTGAAGGATGTCGCCATGCTGGGCGGTAAAGCGGTAAGTCACACGGCCTTAAGGCAGAAGGGGCATTCCGTCAACACTATGTACAAGGCCCGCGGCAAACCCAGAGATATGTGGCCACAGTACCTTACCAATGAGACGGGACCAGGTCATAGCTTCAAGACGCCTAACGAGACCTTTACTTTAACCCCCTTGGGGATAAAGGTGCTCACCATGGACGGCATCATCGTGAAGCCGTCGGCGCAAGACTACGAACTGCTAGAGAGTCGCGGGGAAACCGCGCCGCTGCCGCTTCCAAAGACAGGGTTCAGTTTCAAAGCTCGAGCGTCCAAGAAGGTGAAGACAGCGAAAGCCATGCTTTCCGAGAAGGAACTGGACCTGGACCTTCGCCACAATCTTATTCAGGAAGCGCTCTCCCAACGCTTGGCAACGAAATATGGCGAGCATAACGTCAGTACAGAACAGCCCAGTGGTGTGGGGACGGTGATCGACATCGTGGTGAAGATGAAGGACGAGTATTGGTTCTACGAGATCAAGACCGCGCTAACCGCGAGGGCGTGTCTGCGCGAAGCCATCGGGCAGCTCTTGGAATACGGATTCTGGCCGGGAGCCCAGGAGCCGACGCGAATTATCGTGGTCGGCGAGAGCCCGCTCGACAAGGAGGGACAAGATTATCTCAGCCGGCTGAGGAAGCGGTTCTCCCTCCCGATCGAATACGAGGCAATCGTAATCTGAAGTCGCGACACAGCTTGCTGAAGAGGGCCAGTCAGGAGAATTGAACGATGAACCAAAGGTCGATGGGCGGGCAGGCCGCTCGCCAGTCGCTGCCATTTGGCCTTCTGCGCATCGTGTGCCTATGTGGCAGCACGCCATTCATGTCGGCGTTCGACGATGCTAGGCCCCATTTTACGAGCGACGTTCACTATGACGGAGCTACCAATCCGGGTTCCACCGCACCAAGCGGCTTCGGTGAACGGACGCCAGCGGATCTTTCACGACGAAAGCGACTACCAACGGCTCTGGCAGGGACTGGCCCAAACCCTGGACCGGTTCGGTCTTGAGATCACGAGCGTCGCCTGCATGCCCAACCACATCCACGTCTTCTTGCGTACGCCCGAGCC
>JAAYEH010000120.1 GCA_012728855.1 Rhodopirellula sp.
AGACCGTCGGATTCAGGTCCAGTTCGTCACACAAATCTGAGACCGGCACCTTTTCGACCAAGTGCCGCCTGAGGATGGCTACCTTTTCCTCGGGAGTACGGTTTTTTTGCTTGCGGGTCATGGAAAACCCTCCTCTGGATTTCTATGCTAATCCACAGGTCGCAACTTTCCAGTTTCATTTGAGGCAACACAACCTTCGTCCCTGCCTATCCTCCGTTCCTTTCAGCACCTCGCGTGACAGGCCGGACAACCAAGACGGTACCCGTCACGCAGGAAGTCGGCCGCTGCCCGCGCAAAATGCTTCAAGACGCCCTTGAACGGATTTCCGCCGCGGTTCGCGCAATCGCCTGACGGCTCAGGTATCTACCGAGCGATCCGAACGTACCGTTTGCCACAGTCTCAGGCAAAACGTGCAACGAAGGACTCGATTTCCTCGTTCAGCTCAGCCCGGCTGCGCAGACCGCGGATCCAGCGATCAGGAATCGCCCGGTATCGCTCCAATTTGGCGGAGCGGTGCGTCGATCGCAAGTGCGCAAGCAGGGAATTTTCCACTGCGGCCGGATCCTGATCCCGTAGCGCTGCGACAATGACGGGTGGCAGCGCGACCAAACCGCCTATCGACGCCGTGTCGTGCCCCTCTGCACCGGCGCAGCGTTCGGGCGGGACACCCTGTACATAGCTGGCGAAGAAATCCCGGTGGTACGACTACGGCAGCGGAGATTGTGACAATCAGCCCCGGCTTGTGTGCCAGGAGGTCACCTCCGCACAGCAAAAAAAAGTTCTTCAGCCCGGCCGGGACCATCGCTGACCACTCCGGGGATACGATCACAAACCCGTCCGAGCTTCTCAACTCGCCGGCAATCGGAGTCCAAAGGTCTTCCCACTTGGGATCGTCGCCCCAGGCTCCCTCGTCCCACAGGGGGAGAGGATTATCGGATATTGCACGGCGGCTCCACAAGGCCGAAGAGATCGCGGCCAAGCAGCCTGAATCGGTGGTACGCGCTAAGCTTCGCGCGATGGGAAGACTCGCGTGAGCGCGGCAGTCTACATGGACCATCACGTTCCGGTTGCGATCACGCGCGGGCTACGGCAACAGGCTGTCGAAGTTCTGGCCGCCGAAGAGGACCAGGGCGCGGAATGGGAGGACGATCGACTGTTGGAGCGCGCGACGAACTTGGGACGGATCGTGTTTACGCAGGATGAAGACTTTCTCGGCATCGCCCACCAGTGGCAGAATTCCCGCCGTGACTTTGCGGGCATTGTGTCCCACGCCTCCCAACGCAAACAGCAAACGCATCGGAACAAGAACTCGTCGCGGAGCCACGGTCGAAAGCTCTCGACGTCCTGATAGCCTCGCGGACCATGGCGCCGGACATGCTGGTGGGCAGGATACGTGAACGGGGACATGGCGGTTTACGTGGTTTCACCGAGGCTCTGTCGCACCAACTGCTCGTGCAATGCCCGGACCGCCTCCAGGGGCAAAGGCGCGACTCGCTGCAGAAAAAGATCCATCTCGCGTTCGAGCAGCGACAATTCCGCCGCTTCGGCGGGCGTCAATCGGCCGGCAATCTCTTTGTCGATCAGTGCGAAACGCCGGGCGTTCTTTTCCTCGGTCCAGTCATCAGGCCGGTCCGGCGAGGGCGCGAATTGGCTGCCAGGAGCGTATTCGTCGGCCGGCACGATCAAGTATCGTTTGTGGGTCCGCGGGTGTTCCACCGACAGCGGAAGAGCGCCGCTGCGGTCCAACTCCAATGCCAGTTCATCGGATAGTCTTACGATCATGCAATTCCTTGGCGCACTCGTCGGGTCTTGCAGGTCAGGAACGGGGCAGGAACCTATCGTCCTTTCCGTCACGCGTGATTCTGATACAACCATGATCGCCGGATCGACCCCGGCGGGTCAACCCGCCCCCTGACATAACCGCCCCTTTTCGGGTGGCGCGATGGCTTCTAGGGCACCTCGCACCTAAAGTGGCCGGGGTCGATCGCACCACGAAGTACAGCGAATCAGCCAACACCGTCGGGGGCTGCTGCCGCTTCACGCATGCGCCGCTCCCGGACCCCGTAACCGGCGCAAATGTTATCTATGGCACCCCGGGATGGCAATGACCGTCGATCGACGCCCCGGAGCCAGTGCAGTGCCTGTCATCTTTTCTCCTTCCCCTTCGAGAACATCGATCGCGAGGTAACGTCGGTGCAGACGGAGTCGCGAGAGAGTTATCACCTTGCCGGACTCCCCGGGGCGGCCTCGTCAAAAGAGGTTCGGGGGGCCACACTCCGCCGCTCACCAGTCGTCGCAATCGTACTCCGGCGGCGCCTCACCATGCGACTCGACCAATGCCGGCCCTTGCATCTCTGGGTCCGGAGGTTTGACCTCCTCCAGCCGTACCTGAAACTCCCAGTTCGCGCCAAAGTCGTAGCGGAACATCATACGGTCGCCCTCTTCGAGTGGGAGATAGCCGATCGCGTACTCGTCGGTAAACGCTTCCCCTTCTATTTCGGGATGCACCACGTTCGTGGTGGTGCCGTCCAGTTCCCGAATGATGAACTCAAAGAGATGTTCGCCATCGAACTCGAAGGCCTGGATGATCGCCCAGGCGAGGTCTTCCAAACGGCCTTCCGCCGGGATGGCGATACGCCGCCACACGTCGGCAACTGAGACCTGGAAGACAAAGACGCCATTGCGAAGCTCGAGTTCGGGGAAATGGAGATTGTTGCGCCAATCGGGAAAGTACTCCGCCAACAGAGCTTGCCAATGCCCGAAACCGACGACGACTTCGCGCGTTTGCAGAATCTCGTCGGGATATCCGGGGAGGAGCAGTTCCAGGAGGGCTTCTCCCCAAGGGGATCGGCGGAGTGCCAGGATCCGCCATGCTTCGCCTTGCTGGGGCTTTGTGGTCTCGGCCTTCGCCATTCCGAACATCTCCAGCAGAGCGACCGAGCAAGTCCGGGAGGAACTGTGGAGGAATCCCTCGCTGCGGGCGCCCTTCTCGAAGGTGATGCCGCCGGGCGGTATCCTCCGCCACACGGACACCGCATCATACATCCAACTGTCCGAAAAGAACCCGCTTTCTCGCTCGCCAAGCGTCTCCCGAGAGGCGAATCGCAGCCAGGCTTCGAGCAGATTGAAATACTTCTCCGTCCAGTTTAGCGTTCGCCACTGGTCGACCATCGCCGGGTTGAGGACCAGGCGGCCGGCTTGCCCTTCGCCTTTCGCCAAGGCGAACTCTGTTGTGCGGAGCAGCAGATAGAGGCCCGTCAAGTGCGGGAACGACCTCTGCTGAGGACGGCTCAACCCTGGGCGCAGCGGCTTCGCCATCTTCGCGTCGAGTTCCAGGAGGCGACTCAACGGCAGGAAGTGGTACTTCCCCGTCGTCCGCAACCCTTCGGGGCCGATGAAATCCAAGAGGCTCTCAAAATCGCGGAGGATGGTACCCGGACCATCGGGGCCGATCGTCTGCTTGCGGAGCAGTTCGGCTTGGGCAACGCTGGGCTTTTTTGCACGCGGCATGCTTTCTCTTCCGAAAACGATTCTTCAGTTCGGCGAGATTAAGAGCCTATCCCAAAACCTTGGCGGAGAGGGGGACAGGCACATTTTGCTCCGAAGACTCCGCAAAATGAGCCAGTCCCCGGCGGTTTTGGGATAGGCTCTAAGTTATTGCTAGCTCCAAGTCAAAATCGGGTGCGCCGACGGTAACGATGCCCAGGAAGCCATCGACGGTCACCAGATCGCCGTCGTTGAGAAGTTTCACAGCGTCGGGGATACCGTTGACGCAGGGTATTCCCAATTCGCGGGCGATGATGGCCCCGTGAATGAGCATTCCCCCGCGCCGCTCCACGATCGCCGAGGCGAGGGGAACCAGATGGGTCATCATCGGCTGGATGGCGTCGCAAACCAGGACTTCGCCGGCTCGAAATCGGCCAAGCTCTTCGCTGCCGCGGACACATCGAACCGTTCCGGACGCGAGGCCGGGAGCGGCCGGCTGACCGATGAGTTGCCGCGGTGTTTCATCGGGACGAGCGCGTGTCGCGATCTCCGTTGCCCGCTCTTGCTCGGGAAGAACGATCTCCCGAGAGAGCCGGTCGCGCAGGGCTGCAATGATTTGCCCTGCCTCGTTCTCCGTGACCTTGGCTGCGGGAGCCAATCGGCCCGTGGACTTGAGCCTCTGAGCCGCCAGATCGATCGCACGAATCGATTGCGACTCCACACGCGCCAAGAGCAGATTGTCGTTGTCTCGCAGCCGCCAACTGAGTTTTGCGATCTCCAGGGTCTCCAGGGCTTCTTCGTGTCGTTTGGCTCCGACTGCCGCCAAGAGCCGCTGCTTCAGCTTCTCGGCGGTCTTGATTCCTGATTCCGCATTCTGGCCGACATCCTGACCGAGTGAGCGAGCCATCTCCAAGACCGAACGCAGAATCAGTTCAGGCTGGTCGGCAAGCCGCGTGTTCTCGTAGGCAAGGTCGAGGTCGCTTTCGAGAGTCCGCTGGAACTCCGCCAGAAAGGTTTCGCCTCCTGCGACAGGCCCCACGATCGCGAGTGCGCCCTGCTGCCAGTTCGATGCGTTTGGCGATGTCGAACCGCACGCTTTCTCAATGGCCTCGCGCAGTGGCGGATTCCGTCTTAATTGGTCCGCGAGTCCGCGAAGGGCGGCATTTCGTTGCGTCGCCAACAGATCTTCGCCCTGCAACAAGCCAACGAACTCGTAAGGATCCTGGGGGCGCACCGCATCGTTGTAGTAGACGGCCAAATGGCGAACACCGTGGGCGAACGGGATGAATTTGTCCCTGTATGTCTTTTTCCAGCGTCGGACCGCGGCCATGCGATCCTCGATGGCGGCGGCCAATTCCTCATCGGTGCGGGTTTCCAGATCTTCTTGGGCCAGCCGCGTTCCTTCCGCCTCGAGTGCCGGAATCAACTCTTCGGCAACGCGGGTTCGCAACTTGCGCAAGCGGACCATTCCGGGGCGCAATGTGAGATACCAACCCCGCTCGTCCTCGCCGTCGGAGGCCAGACTGGTGACCGGCCTGGCCTGGAGCAATGTGAATCGCTCTCGATGCCCCGTCCACTCAATATCCGGCACCCAAGCGAAGAGCGATTCCACATCCGTCAGCACGCGAAGCAAATGGCTCAGATCCTGCTCTTCCAGGAGCGGCAGTGGCATGCCCGCTTCGTCCCGTCGACCCGCACGCCACTCGACGATCGTCCCGTCGGACCTTCGCAGGTGCCATCGGTCGGGATCGACTTGCCCGTCGACGAGTCCCGAGCAGAGCCCCGGAACCGCTTCCACGATCGCAATCTCACGGGAAAGCTGCCGCGGATCGCATCCGAACGCAACACCCGACACCGCTTCCGTTCGCATGGCCTGCACCAGCACCGCCATTCGACTTCGCCCCGGATCAAGGCCGAGTTCTTGCCTGTAAAGCATGGCTGCATCGGACCACAAAGAAGCCCAGACCAATCGAACGGCATCAAGTACTGCCTGGCGTTCGACAATCCCCACGTACGATTCGTGGATTCCGGCGAAGGAACGGTTTGCCGAGTCTTCCCCCGGCGCCGAAGACCGTACGGCCCAAGCCGTGTCTGCAGGATACGCCGCCAATGCATCGACAACAGCCGAGGCGACCTCTGAGGGGATTGGGTGCGACAAGAACGCCGAGCGGATTCGCAAGGCAGCGTCCCAGATTTCCTCCCAGCGCATGTCCTCAAACCGCTTGCGTTGGAGTTCCATTCGGATCAGGCCTTCCAAACGCGATTCGGCGAGAAAAAGCTCGTAGGCCCGGATGGTCACGCAGAAGCCCGGCGCCACGGAGTGTCCCGCGCCGGCCAAGGCCGCTAGTCGCGCCGCCTTGCCCCCGACGAGCGATTCATGGGACCGATTCACCTCTGCGAGCGGAATTACGTACTGCGGCTGGGGATCCACTGGCGGACCTCCTGAAAGCGTGTCACGTAGAAATAGCGGACGACGTCGACGCGGATCAAGGCGGAGGATTCTGCTCGCACAAATACCGCCAAATGCGGATGGCGTCGGATGAGCAAGCCGGCCCAGTGTTCGAAATCGATTCCCGGCGGAACGACTTGAGCCCGGCCCGTAGCCGTCACCGCCTCAACTTGCATCAATTCTTCCGGCGCCCCGGAACGGCTGTCGATGACCAGAGCCACGTGGTCGCATTCCGAAAGCAATCGATACTTCCGCGTGGCGGTTGGCGTCGCGAACACGAACGTCGTCAGATCGTCGGTCGCCGCTAGCGCTACCAATGAGCCGTAGGGCTGCGACTGGCTCTGCGTGCAGAGGACGCCGTAGGGCCGCTCACGAACCAAATGCTCGATCCGCGAGACGAGATCCGACTGCTTGGACTCCAGATCGCCCCCCATCGTTGCGGCCGCGGACAGGTGTGATCGGTCAGATTCACTCATTGGAGGCATCTCCTGTCACAGGAAGAACGGCAAAACAGCCCACTGCGACGGCTGTGTTGTCCTTGGTGACTATCCTACGCGAGCGCATCCTCGCGGGCCACCCGGAACGGTACTCGCGATCGTGGATCTCCTCAATGGAAGGCGCATACAAAACACTGAGCACGCCCCTCAGTGCCTGTCGACGCAAGAGAAATGGCTACTGTCGACTGGCGAAGAGCTTGCGTTGGCGGTATTTCCGTTCCATCCGAAAAAATTTGCCGGCGTGTGAAACCGTCCGCCGTCGCGTATCGAACAATCTTATAGTTCGGACAACGGTGCGGTGTCAAGCGAGCCGCATTCAACCCAGGTAAAAGAGTTTGTGATGAGACGGTTTGATTTAGGATTGGCCGCGGCCGTGGTGATGGTTTTGACGGCTTCCTCGGTGTGAGCCGGCGATAATTGCCCCGCATCAACGTGCGAACAAGATGACATCGTCGATACCGCATTGGCGGCGGGCATGTTCAACACCTTGGCGGCCGCTTTGGGGGCCGGCGGCCTCGTTGAGACCCTCAAGGGTCAAGGCCCGTTGACGGTCTTCGCTCCCACGGACGAAGCCTTTGCGAAGCTTCCCGCGGGAACTCTCAAAGACCTGCTGAAGCCTGAGAACAAGGACAAGTTGGTCAAGATCTTGACGTACCACGTCGTTCCAGTAAAGGTGCTCGCTGCCGATGTCGTCAAGCTTTCAAAGGCCAAGACGGCTCAAGGGTCTGAATTGAGTGGGGGCACTTTGTGGCCGGCGCTCCTGCCGAGAAGCGAGTCCTCTTGGAGACCGCAGGCGGCTGGGAAGCCTCTCCTGGCTGATGCGGTGCCTTTGCAGATCAGTAGCCCGGCTGGCCAATCGAAAGGTTCGATGTACCGGACGCGTCCCGGTCGCCGAACGTTTTTTGCTCCTGCCATGCTCGTTCCACACAGTCAGGCTGTGCGGCTTTCTCGTGTCTGTCGGGAAAATGGGATCTTCCATGGGACCGGGACGAGAATCGCTGCCTGTTTCGGTATAAAGGACGTCATCAGGGGGGCGACACGTGGCACCCTGGGTGCCGACTCAGGCTTCCGGACCTTGGCGAGCACCTTCCGTCCCTGCCGCACGCTCTGAAACGCAATCTTTGTCTGCATCGTCATGCCGCTCATTCGCTTGCCTCCTTCAAGTCCGCCCAAACGGAAAAACTGGAAGGTGCGCAGCTCAAGAAGGTAATTCAGTTCTGAAAAAGCAGTGGGAGAATATCCACCAGGTAACGCTGCCAGATCGGCCACGCATGGCCACCCTCTGTCACTTTCCACTGGAGCTTGATCCCGGCTTTTTCCAACTCTTCGACGAACGGCTGCCCTGCTTTGACGGCACGCGCGTCGCCACTGCCCCAGGCCAGCCACAGCAATCTCAGCTTCTTGTTCGTCTCTGCCGGCGACGCGAGCAAGGTTCTGAGAGTATCCGGACCGGGGTAGGAGATGGCGCTGAACCCGCCCACCCAGCCAAAAAGGTCGAGATGCTCCAAACCGACCGTCGTCGACTGCCGCGCGCCCATGCTCAGGCCGACAATCGCCCGGTTCTCCGGCCCTTCCGCCAGGCGATAGTTTTCCTCCACCAGCGGCAGCGCGTCCTCAAACAATTCGAGGCGGAACGACTCCACGCCCTTGATTTCCCGCCCCCGGTGTGTGCCGCTCGAATGGCCATCTATCATCAAGACGACCATCGGATTGGCCGTGCCCGCGGCGATGAGGTTGTCGAGAATCCAGTTCGCCCTGCCGTGCCCAACCCACGAACTCCGGCAACCGCCGGCGCCGTGCTGGAGAACGAGCAGTGGATAGCGTTGCGCCGGATCGGCGTTGTACCCGCTGGGGGTATAGACCAGCAATTGGCGACGCTGGCCCAGCACTTTCGACTGGTAGTCGTGCGAGTGGACAACGCCGTGCGGGATCTCCTGCCAATCCCAAGGTGCGGGGGGAGTGGCGGGGACGTGCAAGACGTTCTTTCGCAGTTCGGAGTATTGCGGGATGACCTCAGGATTGCCCGGATCGAGCATGTTCAGTCCGTCCACCAGAAACGAGTACGCCCATACTCCCGCCGGAACGGTAGCCAGCGTGACAGACCAGGTTCCATCCTCGGCGCG